>NZ_RWIV01000002.1 GCF_003944835.1 Bacillus sp. HMF5848 | reverse complement strand
CAAGCAGACTTCTTAACTTTTACGGTGGAGCTCTCGTAAGATGGGGGTCGTCTTCATCAGGTGCCTGGGGAGTACCTCAAGAGACGATGACCGGATTCTTTTCATGGGGACGCAATGACAGACTGGATTGGAGAAATGCAAAAATAATTGTAATGTGGGGAACAAATCCTGCGCGTTCTAATTTAGGAAACCCAACTTATAATTTTTACAGGCAAAGAAAGCTGGGGCGAAATTTATTTTTGTCGATCCAACGGTGAGCCCATCTGTTAAAACGTTGGCAGATAAACACATACCTTGTAGACCTGGTACGGATACAGCATTACTTCTAGCCATGGCCTATCATATGATTGAAAACAATCTTCAAGACCAAGACTTCTTGGATAGATGTACAGTCGGTTTTGATAAGGATCATATGCCTGAAGGAGCAGATCCAAAGGAGAATTTTAAGGACTATGTTCTTGGTACATATGATGGTATTCCGAAGACCCCGGAATGGGCTTCAGAAATTTGTGGTACCGAGCCGAATGAGATTAGAGAGTTTGCAGAAGAAGTCGCGACAACCAAAGCCTGTGATTTGGAACTCGTCTTTTGCACCTGCACGTACGTATCGAGGTCAGCAGTTCTGTCAAGCATTTCTTACAGTTGGCTGGATGACAGGAAATGTAGGGAAACCTGGTGCTGGTGTATGGACGATGGGGTATGCTTCTAATCAAAGTTATGGAGGTAAAACACTTGTACGTGGTGGCGGATCTGGACTTCCTAGCGCTGTAAATCCGTTATTCCCTGATGCAACATACGGTGCATACGATGGATATAGATGGGCTAATCCAACAAATACAGAAGCGCATGGTATGGCTTATTGTGAAACATATGATGCTATTTTAAATAATGAATACACAGCAACAGCAGGTAGAGGAAAAATTCCATGTGATATTCGTATGATTTGGCTAGTACGAGACGGTAGTGGTTATAACTTCCTAAACCAATCATCTGATATTAATAAGGGAGTCAAGGCTTTCGTAAGGTTGATGCTGTCTTTACAAATGATATTGCTCTTTCTACGATTTCAAAATACGCCGATATTGTTTTACCAGCAACGACCGAATGGGAAAAAGAAGGAACAGTTAGGGGCGGTAACCCAGAAACGATGTTCGTTGTAAATCAAGTAGTTGATCCGATTTTTGAAGCAAGAACAGAAGAGTGGATGGACAGAGAGCTTGCTAAACGATTAGGGCTAAATCCTGACGAGATCTACCCAATTAGTGCGAAGCAACAGTTCTTTAATAGACTTGCAGGAGCTAAAGTCATTACGAAAGATGGAAAAGATTATGAGACATTAGTAACCATCACTCAGAAAGATATAAAGAATGGGGTGTTGAAGGAACACCACAAAAAGGAAAGGTTGGCATAAAAGAACTGGTAGAGAAAGGTGTATACCAAGTTCCAAGATCTCCAGATGACAATTACACTGTGATTCAAGGGGAGGATTTTGTAAAAGACCCAGAAGCTAATCCTCTATCAACAAAGAGTGGGAAGCTGGAGATTCATTGTCAAGCTTTATCTGACAAGATTGCACAATATGGTTTTACAACAATACCTCCTATTGCAAAGTATGAACCACCACTCGATGGCTATGAGGATACATTTAAAGATTGGAAAAATAAGGTTAAAGGAGATTATCCTTTCCAACTTGTTACCGACCATTACGGCAGACGTTCTCACTCTGTATTTGATAACGTACCACAGTTAAGAGAGGCTTATCCTCAAGATTTCTTAATGAATACAAGAGATGGAGAAGCGCTAGGAATTAAAGATGGGGACACCGTGTTAATAGAAAGTGCCTATGGAAAAGTGATTCGTAACGTTGGTCTTACAGAGACTATGATGCCTGGTGTTGTATCTCTTGGAGAAGGTGCTTGGGTTGAGCTTGATGAAGAGACCGGTATTGACAAAGCAGGTGCTACAAACATGCTTTGTGGAGCACGTTTAAGTGGACAGGGAGAAGAGCCTTGGAACACCACAATTGTCCGGGTTGAAAAATATAAAGGTAAACCATTAAAGCCAGACTGTGAATGGGATCAAAGAGTCATATTTTAGGAGGTGATACCTGATGGGACAAAAAGGTTTTTATTATAATTCAGTAATATGTACGGGATGTAAAGGATGCCAAATTGCATGTAAAGATAAAAATGATTTAAAAGTAGGAGTGCTATTTAGACGAGTATATTCATTTGAAGGTGGGAGGTATCCAAAAACTTGGGGCTATTACCTTTCCTTAAGCTGTAATCATTGTGCTGAGCCTAAATGTGCACAAAACTGCCCTACTGGTGCCATATACAAGCGGGAATCAGACGGTCTAGTTGTTCAAGATAGGGAAAAATGTATCGGATGTAAAACCTGTATTTGGTCTTGTCCTTATGAAGGTCCTCAATACATTGAAGAAGAGAGAAAAGTTGGTAAATGTGATGGCTGTGCAGATTTAGTCGATGAAGGTCAAAATCCAGTATGTGTTGATTCATGTCCAATGAGAGCAATAGAATTTGGCGAGATTGCTGAGCTTAGAAAGAAATATGGTGATAATGCTAATTTGAAAGTTCTTGTTGATGCTGGTATAACAAAACCTTCTATTACCGTTCATGCAAAGGAACAAGCTAAGTATTAGTAAAAATAAATTTAAAGGAGGTTTTAAAATGTTTGCGGAAGAATGGCCACTCATATTATTCACACTCCTATCACAGCTAGCTGTAGGTACCTATATATTTATAGTGATTATTCGTTCTCTAAACAAGAATATAGATAGGCAGCTCAGTATTAATGTAACGAAACAAGGATTGTTTCTTGTAGGCCCAGTCATGTTCATTGCTCTTATATTATCAGTGTTCCATTTAGGGACGCCATTAGGAGCATACCGTGCTCTTTGAATCTAGATTCTTCTTGGTTAAGTAGAGAAATATTGTTCGCAGGTGGCTTCTTTGTTCTTTGGATCGTATCCTATTATCTAGATCGAAAAGGTGCATGGAATCAAATAGTAGGGTGGGTTACCTCTATTGTAGGATTAGGAGCAGTCTTTAGTATGGCGAGTATTTATTTTGTGACCATAAAGCCGGCGTGGATCGATGTAAATACGTATCTAGTTTTTTTCGGAACGACGGTTGTTTTTGGCGCTGTTGCTGTGATAATGGTTGTCCTACAATCTAAAGAAGAGAAAACAGAAGCACTAATGAAAGTATTAAAGGTATTTGGATTAGCAGGGTTAGCAGCTATCGTTATCCAATTGATATATCTACCAGTTTATGCTGCTGGTTTATCTGTTGATGGAGGTTTAGCGGGGGCAGAAACAGCAAGTTTATTTGCAGGAAAATATGCATACTCGATTATAATTAGATGGATTCTATCAATTACAGGACTGGCTATTATAGGACTGATATTTTATAAGAATATTAAACCCCAAACACAATGTAAAATCTGCTATGCAGCATTTGCTTTAGTTATAATCGGTGAATTTTTAGGAAGATTTATCTTCTATGGAACGGGAGTATCAATGATAGTTGGCTAGAAGAATATAGAAAAAAAGATAATTTCTTTAATAGGTCCTTTTGGCAGATTGGGGACGGTTCTCATGCTTCCTCCGTTCGTCTAACGACGAAGGAAGCACAAGAACCGTCCCCGTGCTTCGTTCGTCGGCAGACTGAGAACCGTCCCCGTGCATCCTTCATAGTTAGACATTTCTCGGGAAATATTTACGAGTTATGTGTCGAAATCGCCGCAATTCTACAAAAAAGAGGAGGCATATTATCTACATCAACCTTGTTCCAGTGTTTTGAAGAAGGTGAGAACTGGATTGTGGCAGGTTGCTTGTCGTAACCGTAACATTTTTCAGACTGCTACTGCCTCAGTAAATCCCGAATTTGTCTCAGCAAATCTTCCTGCGTCTCTGGCTTTGCGCCTTTTTGTTCTTCCTTGCGCTCTAGCTTGCGGTAAACTTTTACAAACACAAAAATAGAGAACGCAATAATAAAGAAGTCCACCACACTTTGAATGAAAACGCCGTATAGGATTTCCGCATCACCAACTGTCACTTTTAAATCCTCAAAACTTACACCACCAAGCAACGTTCCAACGAGCGGCATGAGAATATTGTCAACGAGCGACTTCACAATTTTATTAAATGCGCCTCCGATAATAACTGCAACTGCAAGGTCTACTACATTTCCTTTCAATGCAAACTTCTTAAACTCTTGCCACATTGTTCATCACTCCTTATGAACAAAAGCTCTATTTAAGTAATGTGTACAACAAGTTAGTAAATATGTATCTCGTTCTCGAAACCGTGAACAAACATAAACTATATGATAGCCTTCAGGTAACGGGCATCTATCATGGCCCAAAACTGGAACAAAAAAGGAACCCTAAAAATCAGAGCTCCATTACTAAACAGCGATCTATCATTTTGAAAAAAAGTTTTGTGTGTAATAATATTGATACCCTTGATCAGTAAAAGCAACCCCGACGCCTAAGTACTCGCTCATACTAGACAAAATATTTTTACGATGACCGGACGAATTCATCCATCCTTCTACGACAAATACCGCATTACGATAACCAGCAGCAATATTTTCTGAGGCACTCCTATAATGGATACCTTCCGCCTTCATGCGATCAAACGGAGATAACCCGTCCAAATTCGTATGAGCAAAGTACTGATTCAATGCCATATCTAAACTGTGGGCATAGGCTGATTCCTTTGCACGACCATCCCATTCAAGAGTAGCAAGGTCTGCCTCTTTCCGAATGGCATTCGTAATATCAAACACTTGTAATTCAAAGTCATCTTGTATGTCCTTTTTATAATCAGAATAGCGTCCCATGTCTGTTTTCTCAATAAACACACCTGTTAATTTATAATCCTCATGCTTATCGTAAAAAAGAAAAACAGATTGATCCTCGTTGGCGTGATAGGTTTTGTCTTTAAAGCCTCCTGTATATGTCCCTTTTCCAGCTAAAAGAAAGTCCTCAACATCCTGAATAGTCAGACCAACCGCCACTTTACTATACATCGACACTGATGGAGTATACGTGGCTACCACGCGCTCATCTAACATGCCTACCATAATAAAATTTCGATAGTTTTCATGATACGTGTACCATTCATATCCTATTTCACTCGTTGTCACTCGTTGCGCTTCACCTAATTTATCATCTACTTCTTGTTTTGTCATGCCAATTGTTACAACTGCATCTTTGCCTAATTCATACAATGCATCATGCACTTTTACATGCTGTATCGTCTGAGGCAATCCGCTTTGCAAATAACGAAATAAAAACACAACACCTTGTGCTCGCTTCAATGTATCGTGTGGACGATAGGATGCATATGTTTTCGGATAAACCCCACTTTCATCCTTATAGCCAGTCGATAAATTATTGTCATACAACCACTGAATAGCATCCTTCTGTGTCATTCGTTTCCCTGACACAGCCTCTGCTAATAGTTTCGCAGTGTCTCCTCTAGTAATAGGCTGATTAAGAGTGCCGTCATGCAATCCGTCTTTTAAAAATAAGTTATACCTGTTAGCAACATAGTAAACGCCACTTGCCCAACTATCTGTATATGCAGCATTGGCGTCTGCTAGTTCATCCTTTGCTAAAAACCGCGTCAGCATAGCCATGTACTGGGCTTGAGTTAACGGGTTGTATGGCTTCAGTAACTTTTCTTCCACGTACCCATTCATGATACCGCGCTCAACTGCCCACGTCACAGCTGGAGTCCAATATTCATCAGACTTGAAATCCATATACTGATCAACCGGCAACGAAGATTCAGCCGAAACTACAGTTGTCATAAACACGATCGATAGAATAAATCCTACTAAAATTTTTCTCATTTCTATTCCCCGCAATCAAAGATATGATACTAGAATTATACTAAGAAAAACCATCTGTTGAGCCGAAAATGTCGATTTTCCTTGTCGAAATGTAAAAAAGAGTCGTAATACCTATGAAAAAGGAAGCATGGGGACGGTTCTCACTCTGCCAAAAAACATGCGCAGGCACAATCAAATGGAGATCGCCTCAAGGAGCCCGTTTATTGAATTTGAACAATCCATCTATTTAACCAAATACAGTTAAATGATAGTCTCACCTGCCAGTTTAATTGTGGAAAAGGATGCATAAGAACCGTCCCCAATCTGCCTGAAAACCACACGAACTACCACCATTATTGTTGTGTGCACCCTATCAAAATAGAGTTATAATAAAGAATAATATATATTTAGACTTTCGAAGTTCATTATACTAAAGTAACTGTATTAGTATCTTAAACAAAGGGGAGAGGAATCATGATTAAAGAACGTTTACTTGCAGACTTTGAAACATCACTAGACCACTCTGGCGTGTCGGGAGAGCGACTCGCCCAACGACTCGCCGAAATCGCCAGCATCGGCTACACCGAGGATGGAGGCTCGCGCCGAATCGGCTTTTCACAAGAAGAGAAGCACGCTAAGCAATTAGTCGCACAATGGATGAAGGACGCTGGACTTGAAGTACGAGAAGACGGAGCAGGCAACATATTCGGAAGATGCACGGGGACGGTTCTCACTCTGCCAGCAATTATGTCGGGCTCACATCTTGATAGCGTGCCAAACGGTGGTCATTTTGACGGGCCACTAGGTGTCATCGCGGCACTTGAAGTAGTCGAAGCGTGGCGCACTAATGGCTACAAACCTGCACGCACCTTTGAAGTTGTTGTGTTTTCTGACGAAGAAGGTGCTCGCTTCAATGGAGGTCTACTCGGTAGTCAAGCTATGATGGGACAGGTGAACCGTGACGAAATCACTCGCCTAGTCGATATCGAAGGTCAGCCCTTTAGCGACGTCATTCGTACGTACGGATTAAATGAAGATGAGTTCTTTAACAGTCAACGAGACATGAGTGAGATCGCCACTTTCATTGAGGTTCATATTGAGCAAGGCAAGCGCCTCGAAAAAGAAAACCTTCCTGTTGGCATTGTCACTGGAATTGCTGGACCTTGCTGGATGGAAGTAACGTTCAAAGGCGCAGCTGGTCACGCTGGCAACACACCGATGAACGACCGCCAGGATGCTCTGCTGGCAGCAAGTAAATTCGTTGTGGCGCTAAACAGTCTGCCGCACAAGGTAAGTCCGACTGCCGTCGCAACCGTCGGTAAGCTTGATGTGTCACCGAATGGAGCCAACGTTATCGCCGGTGAAGTAAAGCTCATCGTCGACATTCGCGATATCCACACAAACTCACGAGACGCCCTCGTCGAGCTTGCGATTGAAGAACTGAAGAAAATTGACGACGTCACTGTTACGTGGGAGGAGAAAATCCGAATTGAGCCCGTTCCCGTGCAGGACGATATGCTGGATAAACTAACGTCCTCGGTGAAGGCAAATAACATCACACCGTACTACTTGCCAAGCGGAGCTGGCCATGATGCAATGATTGTCGGCGCAAAAATTCCCATTGCTATGCTTTTTGTGAAAAGTAAAGAAGGCATCAGCCACAATCCAAAAGAGTGGACAATGCTAAACGACTGCGTGCACGCGGTTCACGTCCTAAAGCATTTTGTCGAGAATTACTAGGATTGTGCTATCAGTTGCTATCAGAGAAATAGTTAAAGGCTAGCAAACTGATAAAGGCTGCTATATGTTTAAAAACTATCACCTTGGGAACATAAATCATGAGGTGATAAGGATGAACAACAAAAATGAGAAACTGAACGGCACCATGGTCAATAACGAAAAAGAACTAAAACAACAATCGAAGATTATGGAGCACATGCCAACGAACAAAGAAGTAAAAGAAGAGGGCAAGCATCCGGATCCGGCACAAAAACATGACGAGAAGCGAAAGGAATAAATACAGATTCCTTTCGCTTTTTTATGTTCTTGCTATATTTAGTTTCACTGCTTAAAAACCATGTGCTATTGAATGTCCTCCAATGTAAGTCGAAGTCCGGCAGTCACATGTCAAAATCCTCCTGTCAAGCTTCATATTCCACAAATCCATCCCCACATACCAAGTTTTCAACCACTGCCATGTCAAATCTCTACAAGGGAAGTTCATTTCCAACTACAAACAAAGTACTATTATCGGTAAGATTGGTTGTAGGAAGAGCTTTTTTAAAATATACATAATAATGGATATGAATCATATTGTTGAGAACTGCTGGATGCGGATATCAAAAGTATCCTAAAAATTAGAAGGTTCGTCGCCGTGCATACTCTTGTGGCCAACTGGGAAAGGTTGGCGCATAAACTCAAGAAATTCGCGCATAAATCCAATAATCTGGCGTATAAACTCAAGGAATTCGCGCATAAATCCAATAATCTGGCGCATAAACCTAAAGAACTCACGCATAAACTCGAAAATATAACGCATAAACCTAAAAATCTCACGATAAATCCTAGTCGTTATATTGATTAAACCCAGCTATTTATGCTCAATCCATCAACCAGAGACCACAAGAAATCGAGGTGTCACGCTATGTTTTTGAAATCGTATGAAACAAAACAAATGCTTGAGGCAATCCTCGGTACTATTGATGAGGCCATCCATGCGGTGGACTCTGATGGTATTACGATTTTTTACAACAAAGTGGCGGCGGCGCATGATGGGCTTGAGATTGGGCATGTACTAGGAAAACACGTGTTAGAGGTATTTCCGTCGTTAAATAGTCACACGAGTACGCTGCTTAAGGTGATCGAAACAGGTCAGCCCATATATCAACAGGCGCAGACGTACAAAAATAACAAAGGACAACTGATAGATACAGTGAACACGACACTGCCTATTAAAATCGGTGGTCGCACTATTGGAGCTGTTGAAATCGCAAAGGATTTATCACGCGTGAAGCAACTCGCACAGAAATTGCTTGAGCTGCAGGAGAAAGTCGTGAATCAAACCGCCAAACCAACCACCACATCAGGTGCTAAATACAATTGGGACGATTTTATCACAGCATCTAACGAGATGGAGCAGGTTAAAGCGTATGCTAGGCGTGCGGCAAACAGCTCGTCGCCGATTATGATATATGGGGAAACAGGAACAGGGAAAGAGCTCCTTGTTCAGTCGATTCATAATGCCTCGGCGAGGCGAAAGGGGCCGTTCATTGCACAAAATTGTGCGTCACTGCCAGAGTCCTTATTAGAAAGTATTTTGTTTGGGACGAAGAAGGGGAGCTTTACAGGAGCTGTTGATCGTGCGGGATTATTTGAGCTTGCCCATGGTGGCACGCTTTTTTTAGATGAGATACATGCGATGCCGCTCGATTTTCAAACGAAGCTATTGCGCGTGTTAGAGGATGGTGTTATTCGCAGAGTAGGCGGGACCGAGTCGTACGTTGTGGATGTGCGAGTCATTGTCGCGATGAATGAGCATCCGCAACTATGCATTGAGAAACAGCAACTGCGTTCGGATCTTTATTACCGTTTAAATGTTTTTTTTATTGAAATTCCGCCATTGCGAAAGCGACTTGGTGATATTCCCATTCTCACATACCATTTTATAAAAAAATATAATTATCTATTTAACAAACTCGTCATTGATATCGATGATGATGTCCTTTCGTACCTTGAGAGTCACTCGTGGCCAGGGAATGTGCGTGAGCTTGAGCATGCGATTGAGTATGCAATGAATATGTGCGATGGTGACACGATTGTGATGGCACACCTGCCTCACGTCGTAACGCGTGCACTTGGTGAAAAAATAACAATTCAACCTCTTAAATTAGCAGTCGAGCAAACCGAACGGAACCTTATCCAACAAGCTCTGCGCATTGCAAACGGCAATGTGTTAAAAGCAGCTACCATTTTAAAAATTCCGAGACAAACGCTGCAATATAAAATGAAGAAATATGGGGAGCAGTAGGTTGTGTGATTCAAAATAGACGGCGACCTACAATTAGCAAAACCTGGATTGCAATGAGAACTCGAGCAAAAGGAGGTTAATCCAATGACCCCACCTTACGAAACGAAAAAATTTAAAACATCTCAATACGAAGTACAGCTGTTTCTTGACTATTTCAATGAGCGACTGCGTGTTGACGATTATCGCGGCAACGTGCAAGACATTGTCAAAACACTCGACCCAATCCTTAGTCAACATAATTTCAAAAAGCTAATTTTCTTTGCGCGTTCAGAGCATTTTCACACGTTATTGTCGCTACAGTTTGAGTTAGAGGCAATTATATATGGCTTTTTCAATGGATCTGATAATTACATCATGACTCGGTTCGCAGACGATGCGAGGAGAACGAGCTCACAATGGGTGAAGGAGGATGGGATTCTCGAAGCAGTTCGATCAGCGCGACCGAGCGCCGCCTCCGATATTCCGAAAAAATACGTGTTTCGCAAAGCGACGAAGGTAGATGCCCATGCGCTGTCGGAGCTGTACGGTAAGGTGTTCGCGGTGTATCCGACGCCTGTGACAGAGGCGGCTTATGTAAAAAAAATGATCGAAGGGGGGACCGTGTTTTATGTGGTCGAATGTGGGGGACAGCTAGTGAGCGCGGCGTCAGCGGATATAAATGAAACGCTGCATCATGCGGAGTTAACGGACTGTGCGACGTTGTATGAGCATCGCAAATATGGGTTGATTAAGCAGCTTCTTAAGCAGCTGGAGGATGAACTAAAGCAGCGCGGGATTTATTGTGCGTTCTCAATCGCTCGGGCGCTATCGTATGGGATGAATGCGGCGCTTCACCAACTAGGGTATTGCTACACGGGACGCTTGACGAACAATTGCTATATTTTTGATAAGCTCGAGGATATGAATGTGTGGGTGAAGGATTTGAGTCGCTAAAGGGAAGTGCGACGTATCGTTTAAGTGTCTCAAGAGAAGCGGCATGTATCGTTTAAGTGGCTAAAAGGAAGTGGGAGCCCGATGCGTGACGGTAAAGGGAAGCACCCCACGTATTAATAGAAGGAAGCGCGAACCCGAACCCAAGCACCATGCGTGTCACTAGAAGGTTGCACGAACCCGATGCATGTCACTAGACGGAAACCTGAGCCCGATGCATGTCGCTAGGGATAACCAGTAACAGTGAGTCGCTCAAGGAAGCACGAGAACCGTCCCCAGTTTGCCGGTTGGCAGAGTGAGAACCGTCCCCATGCTGCCGGGTTTTGGGCATGGTGCCGAGGGTTCGGCTGTTTGCGTCTAAGTTGAAAAGGGAAATTGCTGGTTTTTCGGCATTTTGCATGTTCAATCGGCACTCATTCGAAGAAAACACAGGAAAACAGCTCAATCTCTCCGCGTCAGAAAGTTGGCACGAAACTTGCATCTATATAATGCAAACAGCCAATAAAGGAGAGATTCCCCATGTTACATGATTTATATAAACCGTCGCGTCACTGGAAGGACATTGAGCTTTGGAAGGATGTGCCGGAGGAAAAATGGAATGATTGGCTTTGGCAGCTCACAAACACGATTCGCACACTAGATGATTTGAAAAAAGTAATTGATCTTACACCAGAAGAAGAAGAGGGCGTTCGCATATCAACGAAAACAATTCCGCTAAACATTACCCCATACTACGCATCACTCATGAACCCAACCGACCCTAGATGTCCGATTCGCATGCAGTCTGTTCCGATCGGCGAAGAAATTAATAAAACCAAATATGACATGGAGGATCCGCTTGAGGAGGATGAGGATTCACCTGTTGCCGGGTTAACGCACCGCTATCCGGACCGCGTACTATTTCTTGTCACGAATCAGTGCTCGATGTATTGCCGTTACTGTACGCGCCGTCGTTTTTCAGGGCAAATCGGAATGGGTGTCCCGAAAAAGCAGTTGGATGCGGCAATCCAGTATGTTCGCGAAACGCCAGAGGTTCGTGACGTGCTATTGTCAGGCGGTGATGGATTGTTAATCAACGATACAATCCTTGAATATATATTAAAAAATTTACGAGATATTCCGCATGTGGAGATTATTCGTATCGGTACTAGAGCGCCGGTCGTGTTCCCGCAGCGTATTACCGAGGACTTGTGTAATATTTTTAAAAAATATCATCCTGTCTGGCTAAACACGCATTTTAATACATCCATTGAAATTACCGAGGATTCAAAGCGAGCGTGTGAAATGCTTGCCAACGCCGGAGTGCCGGTTGGCAATCAATCTGTTATTCTCGCAGGCATTAATGATAGCGTGCCGATTATGAAAAAACTCATGCATGATTTAGTAAAAATTCGTGTGCGCCCGTACTACATTTATCAGTGCGACTTATCGGAGGGCATAGGTCACTTCCGAGCGCCAATCTCAAAAGGACTTGAGATTATTGAAGGCTTGCGCGGTCATACGTCTGGTTATGCAGTACCGACATTCGTTGTAGATGCACCGGGTGGTGGCGGAAAAATTGCGCTGCAGCCAAATTACTTGCTGTCGCAAAGTCCAACGAAGACAGTGTTACGTAACTTTGAGGGTGTGATCACGAGTTATCCAGAGCCAGAAAATTATGTCGCAGGCCGAGCTGATGCTTATTTTAATGAAGTATATGAAACGGCCGATTTACGACCGTCGAAAACGGGAATTACATCACTGCTGAACGATGAGCAATTTAATCTGGTTCCAAAATCATTGCATCGCCACGACCGACGTGAAAGCTATAAGCAAAATGAACATTACTCCACGTTAAAAGATAAACGAGAGAAGCGTGATGAACTGAAGGAGAAAAAATATCAGGCTCAATTGAAAAAGGAAAGTAAGGGGGGAGCGCAGTGAGATGTGAGTGGTGTGATGCTAGTGACGTAATGAACACAACATCTACTGTGTATTGGGAGTTACCAGATGGCACACGTGCCATTGAAATTGAAGAAACACCAGGTGTAACGTGCAATTCGTGCGGGATGGAATATCAATCTGAAAAGGTAACGGAGGAAATAGAGGATCAACTCCTTTTAATTGATACGAATGTAATTGGAAAAAGAATCTCCTATAAGGAGTTAATGGATATACCACGATTGTTAAAAAGAAATTACTTTAAGTTTTGAAAGGTTGAGTCGGAGCGTTTTGAGTCCCGATTTGATGTATGGAGGGGTTCGTATGAAGCGTCATTCGTTACTGATTAAGCCGATGCTCAATGAGGTTTATCCAACAGTAACACACGGTGATGGCATATATTTGTATGACAACACCGGAAAAAAATATATAGATGGCTGCTCTGGTGCGATTACTGCGAGCATTGGTCATGCGATCCCTGATATTGTTGATGCTATGCATGAACAAGCGCAAAACGTTTCGTTTGTGTATCGGTCCCAATTTACATCCGAACCAGCCGAGGAGCTTGCGCTTAAGTTGAATGAGCTTGTCGGAGCCGAGGAGGATTACTGGTCGTTTTTCGTTAACAGTGGCTCAGAAGCAACGGAAACAGCGCTTAAGATTGCTATTCAGCACTATCAAGAGCAGGGCAATTTTAAAAAGACGAAAGTAATGTCGCGCTGGATTAGCTATCACGGTATTACCCTTGGTGCGTTGTCGTTATCAGGTCATGTAAAACGGCGTGAGCGGTTTGCTCGTTTGTTAGAGGACTTTCCAACCGTAGCTCCGCCGTATTGCTATCGCTGTCCGTTCAATTTGAAGTATCCGAGCTGTCAGCTGTTCTGCGCTAGTGAACTTGAGACTGCAATCGAGCGAACCGGTGCTGACCAAATTGCTGCGTTTATTGCAGAGCCCATCGTTGGCGCAGCGGGTGGTGTGATTGTCCCCCCAGATGGATATTATCAAAAAATAAGAGAGATTTGTGACCGCTACGAGATTTTGTTCATTTCAGATGAAGTGATGACGGGAATCGGGCGGGCAGGAAAGATGTACGGCATGGATCATTGGGATGTAAAGCCCGACATTATTGCGATGGGAAAAGGCATGGGTGCAGGCTACACGCCAATCGCCGCTACACTCGTGAGTGAAAGAGTGATGGCCCCTATATTGGCAGGTTCGAACTCTATTATGAGTGGGCACACGCTAAGTGCGAATCCGCTATCCGCAGCCGTGGCTCTTGCTGTCATAAATTATATAGAAAAAAATAGACTAATAGAAAAAGTTGAAGAAAACGGAACGTATTTAATGAAGAAACTCGAGGCGCTAGCCGAAAAGTCAGAAGTGATTGGGGATGTGAGAGGGAAAGGCTTGATGATTGGTGTTGAATTTGTTGCCGATTTAGGAACGAAGCAGCCATTTGAGCTGTCGGTCGGGTTGACGAAAAAAATTGTTGATACAGCAAGAGACAAAGGTCTGCTTGTGTACCCTTCATCTGCCGGCAAGGTCGGTGCTTACGGTGATGCCGTCATCATCGCGCCACCTTTTATTATCACAAAGCAGCAGATTGATGACTTAGTTGCTATTTTCAAAGAAACTGTCGATGAAGTAACGGGGGAATTGTAGTAGGGGAAAAGTTGTATTATCTGAGTTTGCGAGCGAGTTTATTGAATGATGAAAGTAGTAGATTGACGATTGAAGTTGAGTAGGAGAAAGTTTGGTAGATGAGGGTGAGGATTTCCGGAGTTTATGGGCGGAAATTGCTGATTTAAGGGCGGATTTTCACGGTTTATGGGCGAAGCTTAAAGATTTATGGGTAAACTTTTGCAGATTATGGGTGAGAATTGGTGGTTTAGGGGTAAGTGTTTACAGTTAATGGGCGAAAATCGATGGTTTAGGGGCAAAATCTATCGAATATGCTTGATTTTAGTTCAAATTAGCTAAAAATCCCCCACCCTTACCATTTTCTGCGTGAGATTTTGGTGTTTATGCGCTAGTTTTAATGGTTTATGCGTGAGTTTCAAGTGTTTATGCGCCTGTTTCACCTGTTTATGCGTCAAAAAACTCGGTTTATGCGTATTTCACTTTAATGGGCTAGGATCAAAGATACGAACAACACACTCCGCCGGAATTTAAAAATTAGTTAGGGGGCTCGTGCTATGAAGTCATCTCCCAAGCGACTAATAAACAAGGTTGTTTCATTAGAAGAAGCGCTCGCCTTTATTGATGATGGCTGTACGTTGATGTTTGGTGGATTTGGGGGCGTCGGGAATCCCCCGACTCTCATTCAAGGTATTCTCGATAAAGGTGTAAAAGACCTCACGCTAATCGGAAATGATACAGGGTTTCCTACGATTGGTATCGGAAAAATTGTCAGCCAGCGCCGAGCGAAAAAAATTATCGTGTCTCACATTGGTTCGAACCCAAATGCCGGTCAATACATGATGGACGGGACACTCGAGGTCGAATTTTCCCCACAAGGTACGTTAGCGGAGCGCATCCGAGCAGGCGGTGTTGGGCTAGCTGGCATACTCACGGACGTTGGTCTCGATAGCATGGTCGAAGAGGGTAAGCAAAAAATCACCATAAACGGCAACGCATATTTAGTAGAAACCGCATTAACAGCTGACGTCTCCATTATACACGCGAAAAGGGCGGATACATTTGGCAACCTTATCTATGAAACTAGTGCCCGCAATACGAATCCACTCGTGGCGATGGCTGGCACAATCACGATAGTGGAGGCGGATGAAATTGTTGAAGTCGGCGAGCTGGATCCTGAAGAAATTGTCACACCTGGTGTGTACGTGGATCGCGTCGTACAAAGTAAAGGGGTGGACTGGACATGGGCATGGGAGTAGGTGTGTGGAACAGGATAGTAAAGAAGTTCGGCTATGAACCTGCCCAGTGAATGCCTCACCAAAAAGTATCCATTAATTACGACATTCCAAGTGTGGAGGTGAGTTAAACATGAGCATGGGGGTAGATACGCGTAATAGAATCGCGAAGCGTGCCGCGCAGGAAATACAAGATGGTATGATCGTCAATCTCGGTATCGGCATTCCGTCACTTGTACCGAATCACCTCCCGCCCCACCTTAATGTCATGTTTCATGCGGAAAACGGTATTTTAGGTATCGGGAAATCACCCGCCAAAGGAAAAGAGGATCCGACCTTATGCAATGCGGGTGGCTTTCCTGTCACCACTGTTCCAGGTGCTTCATTTTTTGACAGCGCGACTGCGTTTGGCATGATTCGCTCGGGTTACTTAGACGTGACGATACTCGGAGGCCTCGAGGTTAGCGAAACAGGTGACCTAGCAAACTGGATTGTGCCAGGAAAACGTGTGCCTGGTATTGGTGGGGCGATGGAGCTCGCGAAAAAAGCAAAAAAAGTCATTATTGTCATGAATCATTGTAATAAAAATGGAGATCCGAAAATCCTCAAGACTTGCACTTTGCCGCTTACTGCCAAGGCTTGTGTAAGTTTAATCATTACCGATATGGCGGTCATTGAAGTCATCCCTCAAGGCTTACTTTTAAAAGAAGTAATGGCACCGCACACAGTAGAGGATGTCATTGCCAAAACAGGAGCGCCGCTAGACATTTGTAAAAATATAAAGCGGTTGGACTGAGCGCCGCTAGACATTTGTAAAAATATAAAGCGGTTGAACTGAGAATCGAGACAATAACAACTTCCAAAACGAAGATAAGTCTCGTTAGTAACCAAAATCGTGTGCCGACGATTGTAAAGTCTCGTACAAAGCAACACAATCACCGAGGGGGGAGTGTATTGTTAAAAACTCACATAAAAGAGTGGCTTGCGGCAAACAGAAATTATGGCATCACCCTCTTACAAAGACTCGTGCAGGCAAATAGTACTCAAGGAAATGAGAAGCCCGCCCAGCAAATTGTTATTGACACGCTACAACAGCTGAACCTACAAATCGATGTGTGGGAGCCAGACGGGGCTACACTCAAGCAACACCCATACTTTGCTTCGCCGCGAACGGATTTCACCAATAGTCCGAACGTGGTAGGTATTAAAAAAGGTACAGGTGGCGGGCGCTCGCTTATTTTAAACGGTCACATTGATGTCGTACCAGCGGGCGATCCTGAGCAATGGGCACCACACCCGCCCTTCAGCGGGCAAATTATCGACGGCAAGCTTTATGGTCGTGGTGCTACCGATATGAAAGGTGGCAATGTCGCTCTTCTCCTAGCGCTAGCCGCTCTGCAAGAAACACCTCTCAAAGGTGACGTAATTTTTCAAAGTGTCATTGAAGAAGAGAGCGGTGGCTTAGGAACACTCGCAGCCATCCACCGCGGCTATAAAGCCGATGCGGCGCTTATCCCGGAGCCAACGAATATGAAAATTTTTCCGAAGCAACAAGGCTCGATGTGGTTTCGCCTTCACGTAAAAGGTCGCTCTGCTCACGGCGGCACAAGGTACGAAGGAGTCAGTGCGATAGAAAAGGCGCTTCTTGTTGTCGAGCATGTGAAGAAACTTGAAGAAAAGCGAAACGCCAGCATCACCGATCCTCTTTACAGCAACATTCCGATCCCGGTGCCTATTAATATTGGCAAAATCACCGGTGGCGACTGGCCATCGTCGGTACCGGACCTTGTAAAGCTTGAAGGTCGCATTGGTGTCTCGCCAGAAGAAACAATGGATGAAGCGAAGCAAGAATTAGAGACGTGGATCGCCGAGCTTCACAAAACGGACCCGTGGTTCACCAAAAACCCCGTCACGCTCGAATGGTTTGGCGCGCGCTGGCTACCAGGAGCGATCAATCTTGAGCACGAGCTAATCAACAAGCTAACCACACACTTCGAGCACGTGACCGGGCGCAAGCCAACAATCGAAGCGTCCCCTTGGGGCACCGATGGTGGGTTGCTCACAAATGTTGGCGCGACACCGTCCGTTGTGTTTGGTCCTGGTGTGACTGAAAACGCACATCACCCGAACGAATACATCGAAATAGACAAAGTGTTCGAAGCGGCCGAAATTATTGCCTTAACAATTATCGATTGGTGTGGAGGTGAACACGATGGATGAAGCGCAGCATCTCGCAGAGCTTGATAAAAAGCATTTCTTGCACCCAACTTCGTCTATCCAGGAGCAGCAGTCGAGCGGTCCAGCTTTTATTTTTAAAAAAGGCTATGGAATTTATCTAGAGGATATACAAGGCAACGTGGTTATTGACGGGATGTCCTCCCTGTGGAATGTCAACGTCGGTCATGGGCGCAAGAACTTAGCTGAAGCAGCAAAGAAGCAAATGGAGACACTCGCGTACAGCTCGTGCTTCGCGACATTTAGTAACGAACCAGCTATCAAACTCGCTGCCAAGCTCGCACAATTAGCACCACCGCCGCTTACTGCGACGTTTTTCACATCAGGCGGCTCAGAAGCAAACGACACCGCCTATAAGCTCGCGCGTCACTACTGGTTATTAAAGGGCGAGCCTGCGCGTAAAAAAATCATCGCTAGAAACAGGTCGTATCACGGCGTATCCATGGGGGCGACAAGCGCAACGGGACTCAAGCCGTTTCGCGATTTCACCCAATCGCTCGCACCCGACTTTTTTCATGTCGACCACTTTGAAGTCACAGCGTTGCGAGCTCTAATCGAACAAGAAGGACCAGATACATTTGCTGCTATCGTCGCAGAGCCTGTGCAAGGCGCAGGTGGTGTGCACGTGCCACCAGCAGATTATTTTAAAAAAATAAAAGACATTTGTACGGAATACGGGATTCTGCTAATTACCGATGAAGTCATTACTGGGTTTGGTCGAACCGGAAAGATGTTTGGCATGGAGCACTACGAGGGTGTCACGCCAGATATGATGTGCTTTGCAAAAGGAGTAACGAGCGGGTACGCTCAGCTCGGTGGAGTGATGATCTCAGAGCAAATGCATCAAGATTTTACGCAGCTCTCACAAGGCACGCTGTTACACGGTTACACGTACAGCGGACACGCGACAGCCTGCGCCATCGCTCTGAAAAACATCGACCTACTAGAACAAGAAGACCTTGTTGAGAATGCTAAACTACGAGGCGCCGAGCTGCTAGACGGTTTGCGCTCACTCGCAGTCGACTTTGACATCATACAAAGCTGCCGCGGCCTCGGTCTTATGGCAGCGATCGAATTTACGGGCGGCCTCGCCCCGCAAATTGTAAAAGAAGCAGCGAACCGGGGTCTCATATGTCGCGCGGTGACGTTTGATAATCAAGATACGCTTGTACTAGCGCCGCCACTCATCATTACGAATGAAGAAGTGGAGAAAATAATTACTATTTTAAAAGACACAATAAACAGTATATAATCATGTAAAAGCCTTGCAGAAATAACTGCAAGGCTAAAATACTACATAAAATGCTAGTATTATGATATGATATCAATACCATGAATTTTCTTATAATTAAGATAATTGGGTAATGTCTGAGGTGTTTTCATTTTTATAGATTTACATATTGCCTCAAGCTTGATAGTTTTCTCCTCATTACGTAAATACGCATGCCTAATTCAAAGGCAACTACCCTTATCGAAGCAAAAAATAATACAAAGAAGGTGATTTTATGACAACTAGTATACATGTAAATGATAGTAGCTCTCCGCTACGTCGCGATGTAAAAACTCTCGGCAACATTTTAGGGCAGATTTTAACTCTTCACGGGGGGACCGAGTTACTAGACAAAGTTGAAAAAATTCGTGAGCTGACGATTACACTTCGGAAAAATTTTAAGGAAGAAACGTACGAAGCGCTTAAGCAAGAGATTAAACAGCTGAAGCCGCCGATGCGTGAGCAGGTTATTCGTGCTTTTTCTGTTTATTTTAATTTAGTAAATATTGCTGAACAAAATCATCGTATTCGCCGTCGTCGTGAGTATCAGCTTGAAGAAGATCATGTAGTGCAGCCTTCTTCTTTCGAAAGTGCTGTGTTATCGCTGAAGGACAATCAAATTCCTGTTGAAGTGATTCAAGATGTACTTAACAAGTTATCGCTTGAGCTAGTTATCACAGCACATCCAACAGAGGCGACAAGACGTTCTGTTCTTGAAATCCAGAAGCGCATTGCTGATGATATTAAACAGCTTGATCAACCACTATTAACAAAAAAAGAAAAAGCAACTATAGAAGAAAAGCTAATACATGAAGTGACAACATTATGGCAAACAGATGAGCTACATCAGCATAAACCGACCGTGTTGGATGAGGTTCGGAATGCGCTTTATTATTTTGATCATACATTATTCAATGTTTTACCTGACATTCATCAAGATTTGGAGGATTGCTTAGGGGAATGCTTCCCAGAGCAAAAATGGAATGTGCCTAACTTTCTACGCTTTGGCTCTTGGGTTGGAGGCGATCGAGACGGAAATCCGTTTGTAACACCTGATGTAACTTGGGAAACATTACAAAGACAACGCAGACTTGTATTGAAAAAGTATAAAGAAGTTATTGTGGAAATGATGAAGCTATTCAGCCATTCTACCAATCGAGTACAAGTAAGTGACGAGCTGCTGCAATCGGTTGAACAAGAGGAAGCAATCTATGTTGCAGCGGATAAAAAGTGGAATGTAGAAACCGAGGTATATCGAAGAAAGCTTGCGATTATATTAGAACGCATTCGCCACGTTGGCAAGTCTGACAACATTGGCTATGCGCATGTCGATGAGCTGTTGCGTGACCTATATTTAATAGAAAATAGTATTAAAATGCACCAGCCAACTGAAAGAAGACTACGAATTCTACAAAAATTCATCCGCCAAGTGAAGCTATTTGCCTTCCATCTTGCCACACTAGATATTCGGAATCATAGTGGGGAGCACGAAGCGGCAGTAACTGAAATTTTGCGAAAAGTAAAAATTACTGATAACTATGCAGGGCTACCGGAAAATGAAAAAATAGAGATTCTTGAAAATATCCTACAAGACCCTCGTCCGCTGCTATTACTGCATGAGGATTATAGTAAAGAAACGCGTAAAATGCTAAATTGCTTCAAAATGATTAAAGATGCTCATGAGGAATTCGGCGAACGTTCCATTGAAGTGTATCTTGTTAGTATGACTCGGTCTGCGAGTGATTTACTAGAAGTACTTGTGCTAGCTAAAGAAATGGGTATTTACCGCCTGCATGATGATGGTCGTGTTGAAAGTTTATTAAGCGTCGCGCCGTTGCTAGAGACAGTCGATGATTTAACAGCAGGACCAAGAATTATGGAAACGTTGTTTACGATGGATGTGTATCGCAACTATTTAGACGTACGCGGCAACCATCAAGAAATTATGCTCGGCTATTCAGATGGTAGTAAAGACGGTGGCACCTTAACAGCAAACTGGAAGCTGTATAAAGCGCAAGTAGAAATTCATGAAATGGCGAAAAGCTACAACGTACGCCTGAAATTTTTCCATGGCCGTGGTGGGTCATTAGGTCGTGGAGGCGGTCCGCTAAATCGTAGTATTTTATCACAGCCAGCCGAAACGTTAGGTGATGGTGTGAAAATTACGGAGCAAGGGGAAGTTATGTCATCTCGTTATCTATTAACGGACATTGCGTATCGTAGTTTAGAACAAGCTGCGTCTACGATGCTTGAGGTTGCGGCGCACGTATCGAAGGAATCAGAGCAAGGACATTTACGTGAAAAAATTTGGGAGCAAGCTCTTGAAGAGGTGTCTGAAGCTGCGCTACGAAAATATCAGTCTCTTGTTTTCCAGGATCAAGACTTTTTAACGTATTTTATCCAAGCTACACCGTTAATGGAGCTAAGCTCATTAAATATCGGCTCGCGTCCGATGAGTCGAAAAAATAGAGAAAGCTTTAGCTTTGAAGACTTACGGGCGATTCCATGGGTATTTGCATGGACGCAAAGTCGTCAGTTGCTGCCAGGCTGGTATGCGGCAGGAACAGGCTTATCGACGTTTGCAGAAAAAAGCCCTGAAAACTTAAAGATTTTGAAGGATATGTATCATAATTGGCCATTCTTTAAATCAACAATTGATAACTTACAAATGGCGTTGATGAAAGCAGATATTCCAACGGCTTCTCTATATAAAACGCTTGTTGAGGATGAAGCGATTGGCGATAGAATATTTACTAACATTGTAGATGAGTATAACCGTACGAAAGCTATTCTTTTAAAAATCTCAGATCATCAAGAATTGCTCGATCACGCACCAACGATTCAATCATCGGTGAAGCGCCGCAACCCATATGTAGATCCGCTCAACTTCCTACAAGTGGAGCTCATTAAGGAGTTGCGTGAAAGTGACAACCCTGAAGATACTCTGTTAACAGAAGTGCTACTGACGATTAGCGGCATTGCAGCGGGCCTTCGTAATACAGGTTGATTTGGTCAAACAAAGGTAATGAGAAGTAATGAAAAGGTAATGCAAAATACTCGTGTGTTAGTGCGGTAATCTGAATTCGTGCTTGCAAACAATATGAAAAAGGGGAACTTGGTATCACAACACGCCAAGTTCTCTTTTTTAGATGTTAGACCGTGACCTGCAGTACGTGTGATGGTGCTTTTACAATATAAAGTGGCCGGGAATCGCTAGGAATTAGGTCGAAATTGGTCGATGGGCGCTGTATTTTGTCGGTGCCAGGCACGGCACTTATCCACACCCATTAAAACCCAGTCGTATCAAGGGTGCAAAAGTTGTAAAACTTTGTCGGTGCCAGGCACTTACAAGTTACGACAAATTTCCCGTTTGAAAGGAGGCAAATCCATGGTTTTTTTACGAATATTCATTACCACCGTCATCATCATAGCTTTTCCAACTCTAGCTTCAGCAGAAAAACTAGTCATTATTGACCCCGGCCACGGTGGGAAGTTTTATGGAACGTGTGGATTCAGCGGCGTGCAAACCGGATATTGTGAGAAAGATGCCAATCTAGAGGTGGCCTTACTCGTACGTAAATATTTGCAGCAAGATACAAATATCCGCGTTGAGCTTACACGTTCTGATGATCGAGAATTTGCCCCGATTCTTCGAGGAAATGAAGGCGAAGGCGACTTAGCGAAGCGAATCCAACTGGCAAACGAACTAGCAGCCACCAACAATCAACAAACTATTTTTATTTCTATTCATCATAATGCACATCCTACAAACCCATTCCGTCGTGGTGTAGAAACCTACTACTTTGACGGCATACAACACGCGAATCCTACTTATCCGTTTGATCCACTTCAGCTTTGTTTCGAGATGATAGTAAGCGTTTAGCGGAGAGTGTGCATCCGGCACTCGTAAATCAACTAGCTACCCCTGACAGACGGATACATAATAACCAAAGCTTTTTGTTATTCGTAATGCACAAATGCCAGCCATCCTACTAGAGCTAGGCTACATGAGTAATAGATTTGAAGAACAATCAATCCGAGCGAAAACATTCCAGCAAACAGCTGCGAAAGCTATAGCCGAGGGGATTACAAGCTATTTTCAAGTGTATGAGGTGTACGGTGCTAATGATAGGAAACTAGCAACCTTTCAACATGAGATTGATGCGCTGACATATGCTAAACAAACCCGGTCTGCGATTCATGTGTTTGATAAAGACCGTCAGAAAGTTATTTATAAAGTTTTAGATAAAATAACACTGTAACTACAAACAACGAGGCCGATGCGTTGAATGGAAGTACTGCCGACATAAAATGACTTGGTAATTTTACAACAGTGAGGGAGAGGTCAATGCTAATGCTGAAAAACATAGTGACGCAAGTGGTGTGCGGAATCATATTTCTTTTTATTATAGTAGGTTGTGCTCCTACCAATAAGCCAGTAGTGACGCACACAAATAAAGAGACACCAATTCCGAAAGAGACAGCCCCATCAGCTTTTGCGCATTATGATACATACCGGCCGGAGGTAGGGATGAAAAAACACTTTGTGAATGGTCCGGACCTGTTGTATACATACGACGTTGTCGCTGAAGATAGCGATTATGTGCAAATAATTATTACATTGAATGGCGCGCCCACCACCCAGATATATCGCTGGACAGCAGATGAAATGACACTAGTATATGAACAGGTTGGTCTAGCTGACCAAGAAGGAACGCTGCTAGAAGAATTTTAGAAGAACGACTGGACACAATTGTGAGCACAACAGCACATGCAGATTGGACTATTATTGAAGAACAAACCACGCTACAGCTACCATGCGCTACTTATCATGACGTACTCGTAGTTAGCAAAACAACCGATGAAGTCGTGGGAGCCAATACTATTATACGCGGTACTATGCGCCAGGCGTCGGCTTAGTAAAAGAAACGTATGAAGTAACCGGTGAAAGTGGCTACAAAGATGAAGCGGTTGTGGGATTCGTGTGTTGAAGATTAAGAAAAAGTTTACACTAGCTTATTACGAAACTATTCCCCCACTCACCCGAAGTGGTGAGGTCAGCCATGCAGGAACCGCTCTTATGCAAGTAGAAACCAAAAGTTTGTGTAATTTCTATGAAACTTTAAACTCAATGTACAAGGTAGTGTCACAGTTTTTTTGTAGTTTAATATATAATTTTTTCCTATAATCGCGAGAAATGCATGTTTTTAAGCACAGTAATTTTGCATAATACAGCTTACTAACTTACTGAAAATGTAAGAAAAAGGATACAGGATATTTTCCTCATAAACCTGTTGCCCAGTTGATTAATATAGTGTAAAATTAGTTTAGTACTAGTTTGCAATCGTTTGCATTTTTCGACCAAATGCAGTTAATAATGTGCAACTGTTGCACAAGCGGATAAGGAATCTATTTCTTACCACATTTGTGCAAACGGTTTCGCACGTTGCGCAACATAGTATATTACAATACTAATGTTTCTTAACATAACTGTTGGGTATATGCAATTTTTATTGTGCAACTTAATGCCAAACGATTTCACAGCTAAGTGTTAACTTACACCATTGATAGCTAAAACACTATCAATTGAAATAAAAAGGAGAAAAGAATTTGATGAGTAGAAAGATGAAACGTCATAGTGCTATGTTTAATGACAATTATCATGCTCCTTAGCTTGCTTTTACCAACTGTACCTGTACAGTCTGTACAAGCAATCGAAGAAAATTCCCGTAACAACTGAGACGTATGATAGTAGCGCTACAGATGATACTTACAATGAAGGTACGTCTAATGCAACTGACATTCTTTTAACGGATGCAGATGCGATAACAGGTGAGCGACCAACTTCGTTTCACGTATATTAGAGAAGACCAAACATTTGGTGATTGGAATATTTGGACTTGGAAATACAGGTGTTGATGGACAAGACCAAATTACGTTTGACTCATATGATGGAACGAAAGCAATTGCTAATATTGCAATAGGTCCTGAGCAACTCAATGGCTTTGTATTGCGTAGCACGTTTGATTGGGACACTGCTGAAAAAGAATTTGTGATAGATTTATTCCTATCAACAAAACGATCTTTAACAAAAGCTTATATCACAGCGGGTAGAACAAATTCACGTTGTAACCTGATGGTTCTAAACCTGGTAATCGACAAAGGTCTTGCAACTTTCTACTATCGCAGTCCAGCTCTTTTTGCAAACGATGCAATGGACGCTATTCAAAAAGTAGAATTAAAGTTCAACGGTGACGTTTTACCGATGACATACGAAGCTGACAATGAAAGATTCGTATTAGGAGATGTACAAGTCCCTAATGGTAAAACTCCATATTCATATTTAGTAACAATTGATGGACAACAACAGAAGTAACGGATCCTTACAACACAGTAGAGGGTGCATCTTACGTTGATTTCTTTATGGTGCCACTAACTGTATCAGCTTCTGTTGCACCGGCAGCTATTGATTATAATGAAAACGCTGTATTAACAGTGGATGTGCAAGGTTTAGATGATAGTGTATCTATCACAAAGATTTTGCTGATGTTTCTGCATTAGGTGGATCTGACAAGTTAGAAATTGATCCAACGGTAAAAGCGGTTACTATCGCTGTTGATGACGATGTAACAGCTGGTACGAAAGATATCCCAGTAACGGTAGTAGATTCATTTGGTAACTACTTTGATGCATCTACATCTGTAACAATTGAAACTCGCCAATCTGTCGGGGAAGCTGATTTGATTGGGATATTTACTTCATGCTAACAGACCGTTTCTTTGATGGAAATACTGGTAATAATGATCCTTATGGTATGAACTATGATACGACTGATCGTGGTACGTACCAAGGTGGAGACTTTGCTGGTATTACTGCAAAGCTTGATATTTAAATGATTTAGGTGTTAATACAATCTGGATCAGCCCAATTGTTGAAAACGTTAAACATGATGTAGCTTATAACCAAGCTGATGTTAGCTCATATTATGGATATCATGGATACTGGGCAAGCAACTTTGGTGCTTTAAACCCACACTTTGGAACAATGGATGAGTTCCATACATTAATTGACGAAGCACACAATCGTGGTATTAAGATTATGGTTGACGTAGTTCTTAACCACACTGGTTATGGCTTGAAAGATATTGATGCTAATGTAGCAAACCCACCAGCTGGTTACCCAACTGATGAAGAGCGTACTGTTTACTCTAATCTAGTTCGTCAAGGTAGTAACGTTGGAACGGATGAGGTTGTTGGTGAATTAGCTGGCTTACCAGACTTCAAAACAGAAAATCCTACTGTTCGTCAAGCTATCATTGATTGGCAAACTGCTTGGATTGATGCAGCAACAACTGCAAACGGTAACACAATTGATTACTTCCGTGTGGACACAGTGAAACACGTTGAAGATGCAACTTGGATGGCGTTCAAAAATGCTATTACAGAAAAAATGCCTGAACATAAAATGATTGGTGAAGCTTGGGGCGCAAGCGTAAGCAATGACCTTGGCTACCTTGATTCAGGTATGATGGATTCACTACTAGACTTTGATTTTAAAAATATCGCAAAAAGCTTGTAAATGGAAGCTTAAACAGTGCAAATGAAACTCTTGATAAGAGAAACGATAATATTGACAATACAGCTACTCTTGGTCAATTCTTAAGCAGCCATGATGAAGATGGATTCTTACACTCTGCTGTAGGTGGAGACGAAGGTAAGTTTAAAGTGGCGGTTTCTCTTCAAGCGACTGCGAAAGGTCAACCAGTTATTTATTACGGGAAGAGTTAGGACAAAGTGGTGCTAACAACTATCCGCAATACGATAATCGTTATGACCTCGCTTGGATCAAGTAGAGGGCAATGACATTCTAGCTCACTATACAAAACTATTAAACTTCCGTGCTAATAACTCTGATGTATTTGCAAAAGGTGATCGTGACTATGTTGCTGGTGGCGATTCTGACGAATATCTATATTCTCTCGCAGCTATGCAGGCGACAACGTATACGTTGGATTAAACGTTGCTGACACAGCAAAAACAGTTACATTAACTGTGGATTCAGCTGCTGCTGTTGTAACAGATAACATTCTGGTACTGTGTACACAACATCTGGTGCAGGTGAAGTTGAAGTTACTATCCCGGCTAATGCTGACGGTGGTACAGTTCTACTTACTGTAGAAAATGGTTTAATTACTGGTGCATTAAGTGAAGGAGATATTCCTGCTAACACTTTACGTATCCACTACAATAGAGCAGATGGTAATTATGCAGACATGGGTATTTGGACTTGGTTTGATGTGGTAACACCACAAGTTGATCCATGGCCAGATAATGCCCTTCCATTTGCTGGAACTGATTCATTCGGGGCATATATCGATATCCCGTTAAAAGACAATGCAGTTGAAGTAGGTTTCCATATTGTTAATAAAGTAAGTAAAGAAACAGATGGTGGAAACAAGTTAGTTACTATTACACCAGGTATGAAGGAAATCTGGTTACTAGAAGGCTCTGATGAGATATTCACTGTAGCGCCTGACCTAGGAGTTCCAGAAAACCACATCCGTATTCATTACAACAGAACAAACGGTGACTATGAAAACTTTGGTGCTTGGTTATGGAACGATGTAGCAGACCCTTCTGCAGGCTGGCCAACAGGCGCTACTATGTTTGAAAAGTTTGATGACTACGGCGCATATATTGATGTTGAGTTAGCAGAAGGCGCGAAGAATATCGGCTTCCTAGTAATGGATGTTACTCTAGGTGACGCTGGTAAAGACGGTGGAGACAAAGGCTTCACAATTCGTTCATCTGAAGTAAATGAAATTTGGATTAAGCAAGGTTCAAATGAAGTGTTCACATTCGAGCCAGTTGAGTTACCAGAAAACACAGTTCGTATTCACTACACTCGTGATAACGGTGACTATGAAAACTACGGTGTTTGGAACTGGGGCGATGTAGTTGCTCCATCAGACAACTGGCCAACAGGTGCTACAATGTCGTCTGGTATCGACCAATACGGCGCATATTATGACATTGCTATGAATGAAGATGCAAAATCTCTAGGCTTCTTAGTAATGGATGTTACTCTAGGTGACCCAGGTAAAGATGGTGGCAACAAAACTTTTAATCTTGTAGACAAATACAACCGTCTATGGATTAAACAAGGTGATGACACCGTTTATATTTCTCCATACGGAGATGTAGCAAACGGAATTTTATCAGCTGAACTTTTATCTGAAACTGAAATACTATTAGGTTTCACTATGACTGCTGGTTTAACAGCTGATGCTCTAATCAATGAGTTAGAGCTAAAAGATAAAGACGGTAACCCTGTAACTATCGACGCTGTTGAAGTGACTGATGATATTTCTGTTAAGATTACTGCTAATATTGACTTAGATTTAATGCCATATACAGTAACATACTCTGGCAGAACAGTTGATGCTGTAAAAGGCTGGCGCTTAATTGATAGCTTATATGGCTACGATGGTAATGATTTAGGTGCAACATATAACAATGGTGATGCAACACTTAAAATTGTGGGCACCAAAGCAAGTGCAGTTGTAGCGAACTTCTACGACAAAAACGATGCTGCGACACAAATTGGTACTATGCCTTTAACTCTAGGTGAGCGCGGTGTTTGGTCTCTAGATGTAGCTGCAAGTGACTTAGGTGTAGCTGATCTTGATGGATATTACTATCAATATGAAGTAACAAACGACGGTGTAACGAAAAAGTATTAGATCCGTATGCAAAATCATTAGCTGCCTTTACGGTTAACACGAATGGTGACCCAGGTCCTGATGGTGATGTAGTTGGAAAAGCTGCTATTGTTGACTTGAGCGATACAAATCCTGAAGGATTCTCGCATGCTAACATTGAAGGCTTTGAAAAGCGTGAAGATGCGATTATTTGGGAAGTGCACGTACGTGACTTCACTTCAGATCCATCTATCGAAGGTGATTTAAATGCTAGATGGGGCTCTTATAAAGCATTCATCGACAAGTTAGACTACATTAAGTCATTAGGTGTAACACACGTACAGTTACTTCCTGTTATGGCTTGGTATTATGGTGACGAAACAGGTATGGGCG
>NZ_RWIV01000001.1:2457500-2460000 GCF_003944835.1 Bacillus sp. HMF5848 | reverse complement strand
AAACATATACATACTAAAACAAACAGCAGAACTTTTATTAAGGCGTTTGGCATAGCGTTAGATGTTCATTTAAGCGCAATTGAGAATTTAAAGGTTATTACGAGTGATGTTTTAGACAGTTATAATTTACCTAATAAGGACGCCTATATTAGTTTAGCTTTAAGAATAATCGAGTGTGAAGAAAAGATCGATATTTTAGAGAATAAATGTTACGAACAAAATGTTTTAGTGATGCAAACGAATTATAAGTTATTGGCTTGGGAAAATGCTTTAAGTGAATTAAAAGAATTGCTTATATATGAAACCACACAAATAAGAGAAAACAAATTAACACAAATAGAAAGTGAGTTAAAAGATTTACAACTATTATTTAGGAGGGACTTGAATGACGACTTATGATCCATATGACATCCTTCATAAATACAGCATGCTTCTAGAAAAGCAAATGAATGATTTTATTTATCTATGGACAAATAATAAGGAGTTTGTTAAGTCGTTACATACAGGTTCGGATCTTCATGCGCGTATGTATGACTCGATAAAAAATAATCAAGAAGCTATGGCGAATATCCTCAACGTACCAACAAAAAACGATGTTGCAAATGTAGCTAATTTAACAATTCAAACAGAAGAGAAAATTGAAGCTCTCGAGGAGCAAATTTGGAATTTACAAGACTCGATAAATACTCAAAATAAAGAAATGGACAGTGTATTAGAAGTTTCAAAGGATATTATTAAACTAACAAAGCAGTTAAAAACAGAACTTACTAGGACAAAGAAAGAAATTCAAGAATCAAAAAGCTTAAAAACTGAAATCGAGGATTTAAAACTTGAATTAGTGAGTTTTCGAGAAGAGATGATTGAATTAAAAGCGATTGTTCTTAAACAAGGTGAAACTGAACCGGATCAAGCGCCTGTTTAAGTAGGTACTAACAACTCAGATTAAAGGAGCTGAGAAGATGAGCGAAAAAAGAGTACCCCCCTTTGATTATGAGAAAGAGATGAATCGTTGGTCACATCTGATTAAGCTTTTAAGTGAACCAGAACCTAAGATAGGTCACACACCTAGAAATGAGGTATGGAGAAAAAATAAATCTAAGTTGTGGCACTATCCAGCAAAGGAAAAAAAGTACGAAATCCCGTTGTTTTTCGTTTATTCATTATTTAACAAACCTTATATATTGGACATTGCACCAAAATCTAGTGTAATTGAGATTTTAACTAATCTAGGATACGATGTATACTTACTAGATTGGGGATCGCCCGGATATGAAGATAGAAATTTAGATTTAGATACTTACATAGAAAAATACCTGAAGATTGCTGTAAAGCGGGCGCTTCGTCACTCTGGGTGTAATGAAATATCATTAGTAGGTTATTGCTTAGGTGGAACAATTGCCTCTATTTATGCCTCGGTTGCTGAAGAGCCGATTAAAAATTTAATTGTTGCAACTGTTCCTATTGACTTTGGACCGTTCGTTGGTCCTGATAAATGGGCTGAAGGCTTCAGAGAGGGCCATGTAAATATTAATCGATTTGTTGATGTGTATGGAGTGATTCCTCCTCAATACGTTGAAGCAATGTTTCGAGCGATAGGAGCACCAATTTATTTCACAAATTACACAATGCTTTTAAGCCGTGCTCATGATAAACGTTATGTTGATAAGTGGCGTCGTATGAATAAATGGACGCTGGACCAAGTTCCTTTTGCTGGTGCCGCTTATAAACAGCTTGCAAATGATCTTTTCAAAGATAACAAGCTAATTAAAGGTGAATTAATGATAGGTAATAGAATAGCTGATTTAAAGAATATTACAGCTAACCTTTACGTAGTGTCAGGTTCACGTGATAACTTAATTCTAGAAGAACAAAGTGCTCCAATTATGGATCTAGTGTCTAGTGAGGATAAGTCGTATCAAGTAGTAGAAGGAGGGCATGTTACACTTGCGCTAACGGGTGTGTTTGCGAAGCTTGTTCATCAATGGGTAGAAAGTCGTTCCAATCCTATACTACAAAAAACATAGTCAAATTAAGGGGAGGGAGTTTACCTCCCTTTTAATTGTGCTTTTTTAAAAACTCTCGAATTACCTTGTTAAATTTGTCTTTTGCTTCAAATTTTGCAACGTGTCCAGTTTTTCTAAAAATAATAAATTCGGAATGAGGAATCTGCTTGTGCATAATATATTGATTTATCACGGGAGTAACAGCGTCATATTGTCCCCCTAAGATTAACGTAGGGGCATTAATTTTAGGTAGAAGAAACACGTTGTTTACTTGTTGGCATGCTTCCATCGCTTTAAAGTAATAGTGTTTGTTCGGTTTATAAAACTCGTGAAAATTCTTTATATTCTCTTTATCCCAAGAGTAAAGACAAAAACGTGCAGCTCTTTCCTTGAAAGATTTTGACTTTCTGGTCTGAGATTTTCGATATTGAATAAATGCTTTGCCTAATAATTTAGGGGCATAATGGTAAGTACTTACGAGGATTAAAGTGTGGCAC
>NZ_RWIV01000001.1:270000-377500 GCF_003944835.1 Bacillus sp. HMF5848 | reverse complement strand
CACATCCTTTTCCACTTAACGTATACTTTGGGACCTTAACTGGCGGTCTGGGCTGTTTCCCTTTCGACTACGGATCTTATCACTCGCAGTCTGACTCCCATGGATAAGTCTTTGGCATTCGGAGTTTGACTGAATTCGGTAACCCGATGAGGGCCCCTAGTCCAATCAGTGCTCTACCTCCAAGACTCTTACTCATGAGGCTAGCCCTAAAGCTATTTCGGAGAGAACCAGCTATCTCCAGGTTCGATTGGAATTTCTCCGCTACCCACACCTCATCCCCGCACTTTTCAACGTGCGTGGGTTCGGGCCTCCATTCAGTGTTACCTGAACTTCACCCTGGACATGGGTAGATCACCTGGTTTCGGGTCTACGACCACGTACTAATTCGCCCTATTCAGACTCGCTTTCGCTGCGGCTCCGCCTATTCAGCTTAACCTTGCACGTAATCGTAACTCGCCGGTTCATTCTACAAAAGGCACGCCATCACCCATTAACGGGCTCTGACTTGTTGTAGGCACACGGTTTCAGGATCTCTTTCACTCCCCTTCCGGGGTGCTTTTCACCTTTCCCTCACGGTACTGGTTCACTATCGGTCACTAGGGAGTATTTAGCCTTGGGAGATGGTCCTCCCTGCTTCCGACCGGATTTCACGTGTCCGGCCGTACTCAGGATCCACTCTGGAGGGAACGAAGTTTCAACTACAGGGTTGTTACCTTCTTTGACGGACCTTTCCAGGTCGCTTCATTTACTTCGTTCCTTTGTAACTCCGTATAGAGTGTCCTACAACCCCAAGAGGCAAGCCTCTTGGTTTGGGCTAATCCCGTTTCGCTCGCCGCTACTCAGGGAATCGCATTTGCTTTCTCTTCCTCCGGGTACTTAGATGTTTCAGTTCCCCGGGTCTGCCTTCATCACCCTATGTATTCAGGTGTAGATACTGTTCCATTACGAACAGTGGGTTTCCCCATTCGGAAATCTCCGGATCAAAGCTTACTTACAGCTCCCCGAAGCATATCGGTGTTAGTCCCGTCCTTCATCGGCTCCTAGTGCCAAGGCATCCACCGTGCGCCCTTCCTAACTTAACCTACGATCATTGATCGTGTTTATAAATCAGTTCTTTTAACTTTGCGACAAACAAGTTAAAAGAGGCATTACTAATTAAACCTATATTGGTTTTGGATGTCGTTGTTTATCGTTATCTAGTTTTCAAGGAACTATCTTTGAGAGTTAATAGCTCTCTCAAAACTAAACAAAACCAAAGCGCTTCATCTACCGTAAGGTAGATGTTCCGTAATAATCCTTAGAAAGGAGGTGATCCAGCCGCACCTTCCGATACGGCTACCTTGTTACGACTTCACCCCAATCATCTGTCCCACCTTAGGCGGCTGGCTCCTTACGGTTACCCCACCGACTTCGGGTGTTACAAACTCTCGTGGTGTGACGGGCGGTGTGTACAAGGCCCGGGAACGTATTCACCGCGGCATGCTGATCCGCGATTACTAGCGATTCCAGCTTCATGTAGGCGAGTTGCAGCCTACAATCCGAACTGAGAATGGTTTTATGGGATTCGCTCAACCTCGCGGTTTTGCAGCCCTTTGTACCATCCATTGTAGCACGTGTGTAGCCCAGGTCATAAGGGGCATGATGATTTGACGTCATCCCCACCTTCCTCCGGTTTGTCACCGGCAGTCACCTTAGAGTGCCCAACTGAATGCTGGCAACTAAGATCAAGGGTTGCGCTCGTTGCGGGACTTAACCCAACATCTCACGACACGAGCTGACGACAACCATGCACCACCTGTCACCTATGTCCCCGAAGGGAAAACCCTATCTCTAGGGCGGGCATAGGGATGTCAAGACCTGGTAAGGTTCTTCGCGTTGCTTCGAATTAAACCACATGCTCCACCGCTTGTGCGGGCCCCCGTCAATTCCTTTGAGTTTCAGTCTTGCGACCGTACTCCCCAGGCGGAGTGCTTAATGCGTTTGCTGCAGCACTGAAGGGCGGAAACCCTCCAACACTTAGCACTCATCGTTTACGGCGTGGACTACCAGGGTATCTAATCCTGTTCGCTCCCCACGCTTTCGCGCCTCAGCGTCAGTTACAGACCAGAGAGTCGCCTTCGCCACTGGTGTTCCTCCACATATCTACGCATTTCACCGCTACACGTGGAATTCCACTCTCCTCTTCTGCACTCAAGTCCTCCAGTTTCCAATGACCCTCCACGGTTGAGCCGTGGGCTTTCACATCAGACTTAAAGGACCGCCTGCGCGCGCTTTACGCCCAATAATTCCGGACAACGCTTGCCACCTACGTATTACCGCGGCTGCTGGCACGTAGTTAGCCGTGGCTTTCTCGTTAGGTACCGTCAAGGTACCGCCCTATTCGAACGGTACTTGTTCTTCCCTAACAACAGAGTTTTACGATCCGAAAACCTTCTTCACTCACGCGGCGTTGCTCCATCAGACTTTCGTCCATTGTGGAAGATTCCCTACTGCTGCCTCCCGTAGGAGTCTGGGCCGTGTCTCAGTCCCAGTGTGACCGATCACCCTCTCAGGTCGGCTACGCATCGTGGCCTTGGTGAGCCATTACCTCACCAACTAGCTAATGCGCCGCGGGCCCATCTATAAGTGATAGCTAAAAGCCATCTTTCAATTTATCTTCAGGCAAAGATAAATGTTATCCGGTATTAGCTCCGGTTTCCCGAAGTTATCCCAGTCTCATAGGCAGGTTGCCCACGTGTTACTCACCCGTCCGCCGCTAACCACCGAAGTGGTTCGCTCGACTTGCATGTATTAGGCACGCCGCCAGCGTTCGTCCTGAGCCAGGATCAAACTCTCCGAAAAGAAGTTTGACTTGCTCAAATTTTACATCTGGCAATTCTTTTTGCGACTTTAAAGTCGCTTGTTTTGTTTCTATATATAGAAACGTTTTAGCGCTTGGTTTTGTTTAGTTTTCAAAGAGCTTCATTCCTCAAGAGCTTCATTCCTCAAGGGAACTTTTATATTATATCAAAATAACTTTGCGATTGTCAACAACTTTTTTCGCTGTTATTTTTTTGCTGCTTGTTTCGTAAGCAACGTATATAATAATATCAATTTCTCATTGCAATGTCAACAGTTTATTCCGAAACAGCAGATACCATTATTATTATATAGAAGAAAGTCGGCACAAACACCGACTCTATGATAATATTCTTTTTATTTTTGATTGAAATTCCCCTTAATAATTCCCTTCTCCGTTATAATTGCCGTAATTAACTCATTAGGAGTGACATCAAAAGCTGGATTATATACATTCACACTATCGGGAGCTATTTGCATCCTTGGATTGTAATAATTTCATTTGCATCTCTTTCTTCTATATGAATAGAAAGTCCTGTTTGTATGGAAACATCAAATGTAGTTAAATATTTCTGAAAATATTAATATAACTCTGGACGACGGTCTGTAAAAATTGGTATTTGATCTCGTACTTTCTTCACCTTAGAGATATTTATCTCGGTCGAAATAATTGCCTCTTCAGCGTCCGCCTCTACCAACACATCTCCCCAAGGATCAATCACCATTGAATGACCAGCAAACACATTATCAGGATCTTTTCCGGCACGATTACAAGCTACGATATAACACTGATTTTCTATCGCCCGGCTAATTAATAACTGGCGCCAGTGATACAATCTTGGTAATGGCCATTGTGCTACAACAAAAATTATCGTAGCGCCTGTTGTCGCATGAAGACGTATCCACTCCGGAAAACGGATGTCATAGCAAATCACACCTGCTGCTTGTTGCCCTTCAACTGCAAACATTCCAAGCTTGTTACCTGCATGTAAATATTTGTGTTCATTCATCAGTTTAAAAAGATGCAGCTTACTATATTCACCAATTACCTCACCTTCGCGATTAAACACAAACATTGTGTTCGTGACAGAATAATTAGTATGTTGCATTGCTATGGATCCAGCAACTATATTCACACTGTGCCTCTTAGCAAGCGCTGATAATACCCTTTTCGTTTCAAGCCCTTCGCTATCAGCAATGTCATCTAGTCTAGCTAAGTCATAGCCTGTTGTCCATAATTCCGGCAACACAATTACATCAGGTGAATGTTCATTAACAGCTTGCTCGATTTTCTGTTGCACTTTCGTTATGTTTTCCTCAGGGTCCCCAAACACAATATCCATTTGAACACAAGATATTATCAAAAATGTCACACCTTACTTTGTTTTTTTCTTTACAAGTTGATTTCTACAATATATGATTTCTCATTAGAGTTGCAAGAGGGAATTTTCAAAAATCAAGAAGGTGATCTAGTGCATCAGTTTCAACATTCGAATCTTTTAAATCAACTACCTAAACAATCTTTCGCATCTCTTGTCAAAAAGGTGAATGCCGCTATTTCTGAGGGACAGGATGTTATAAATCTTGGACAAGGAAATCCAGATCAGCCAACACTATCACATATCGTAAGCTCATTACAACGAGCAGTAGATATACAAAACATCATAAATATCCGCCGTTTCGCGGCCATTCTTTTTTGAAGAAGCTGCCGCACAGTATTACAAGCGAGAGTACAATGTTGACCTTGACCCAGAGCATGAGGTGGCGATTTTGTTTGGTGGTAAGGCTGGGCTAGTTGAGTTACCACAATGCTTACTGAATCCAGGTGATACTGTACTAGTTCCCGACCCAGGTTACCCAGACTATTGGTCTGGCGTAGAGCTAGCACGAGCTAAGATGGTACATATGCCTCTTCGTAAAAATCATCAGTTCCTACCAGACTATAGTGAGCTTAACAAAAATGACTTCAAGCAGCAAAGCTTATGTTCTTAAACTATCCGAACAACTCAACCGGCGCCATTGCTACACAGGAGTTTTTCGAACAGACTATAAAACTAGCAAAACAACACAACATTTGCGTATGCCACGATTTCGCATATGGTGCTATTGGATTTGATGAAAAGAAACCATTGAGTTTTCTTCAAGTCCCTGGAGCAAAAGATATAGGAGTTTAAATATATACGTTATCAAAAACATATAACATGGCTGGATGGCGTGTTGGTTTTGCTGTTGGCAACAAAAGTGTTATTGAAGCAATTAACCTTTATCAAGATCATATGTATGTAAGCTTATTTGGAGCTATTCAAGAAGCAGCTGCACATGCATTGATTGAGTCCCAACAATGCGTTAATGAGTTAGTAGCCCTATATGAAGCACGAAGAACAGCGTTGGTCGACAGTCTCAACGAAATCGGTTGGAACGTGCAAGCACCTGCTGGCTCTTTTTTTGCATGGTTACCAGTCCCAAAAGGATACAGTTCAATTGAGTTTCCCGATTTATTACTAGAAAAAGCACATGTCGTCGCCCCTGGAATCGGCTTCGGGGAGCATGGTGAAGGATTCGTACGTGTAGGACTTTTAACATCCGAGGAGCAAATTCGCGAAGCGGCTACACGTATAGCAAAGTTAAATTTTTTTAAATTATAGTTCTAATACGTCTTTGACCTTTAACATAGCAATGACGGACGGGATATCAATAAAAATTTATATTTGAATAAAATTAAAAAATGTAAAAATTTGGTATAAAAACACCTTACTGACGTCATACTTAATAGTAAAAAAATGGAAAGATGTGTGCGTTGTGACCATATTATTAGTTATATTATTTGTTACAGTTGCATGGCGTTGGGGGGATTGGAAAAACTGGAAATTGTACTATCCAAGTATTCTTTTTTTCATACTAGGCGACTTACTGTATCATTACTTATTATTTGATTTCTTCCCTATGTGGCGTTACAATCCATTTGGATTGGACGAATCACTTGGATTGACACATACTTTTATAGCTTTTCTCATTATGTTTTTTATCTATCCAGCATCAATCCTTCTCTATTTAGGGCATTTTCCAACTGGTAGTGGCCCCATGAGAAAGTTTGCATATTATATTGTGTGGATAGGCATCACCGTTCTTATTGAATATATAATAGTGCAATTTAATGGCATTCAATATTACAATGGTTGGAGCTTAACTTGGTCAGCATTATTTGTTATCGTTATGCTTTTCACATTACGCATTCATCACATATATCCTCTAGCCGCTTGGGTCTTGTCGTTATTATTTATTACATTTCTACTAATAAAGTTTCAAGTTCCTTTTCATGTTTTCCGCTAGAGAAAAGAGCAACCTTAAGTGCTCCATAATATCTTAGCAGGGCTGTACAAATGACTTTATACCCCTATGTTTAAAATTATAATCATTAAAAAGGTGGCTCCTGTTCGGTAGCCACCTTTTTCATTGTTTATGCTTTTAAGAAGATAAAATATAGAACAAATACGACAAACATACCATACATAATTGGGTGAATATCTTTACGTCGTCCTGCTAAAATCATTGTAATTGGATAGAAAATAAATCCTACCGCAATCCCAGTAGCAATACTATATGATAAAGGCATTGCAATTAATGTTAAGAATGCTGGTACTGCGATTTCGAATCTTTTCCAATCAATTTCACCTAGCGTTGATACCATTAAAATACCTACGATGATTAAAGCTGGTGCTGTAACCGGAGCAGTAATAACTCCTAGTAACGGCGAGAAGAATAATGCTAATAAGAAGAATCCTGCTGTAACAACAGATGTAAAGCCTGTTCGGCCACCTGCAGCTACTCCTGCTGATGATTCAATATATGATGTCGTAGTAGACGTACCTAACACTGCACCAACAACTGTTGCAGCTGAATCTGCAAATAACGCTTTACCCGCACGTGGCAATTTATTATCTTTCATTAATCCAGCTTGGTTTGCAACAGCTACTAACGTCCCAGCAGTATCAAAGAAGTCTACGAACAAGAATGTTAGAATAACAACTAGCATTTGAATAGATAATACGTCACCTAAGTGGAAAAATGCTTGACCGAATGTGGGCGCGATACTCGGTACTGCACCAACAACCTGAGTAGGAACTTCAATAAGACCAAAAACCATTCCAATAATAGCCGTTAATATCATTCCGTAAAAAATGCCACCCTTAACCTTGCGAACCATTAACACAACTGTAGCGAACACACCGAAAATAGCTAATAATGTATTGCCGTTTGTAAAATCACCTAAACCCACTAATGTAGCATCATTGTTTATAATAATACCCGCATTCTGGAACCCTATAAATGTTATAAATAGACCAATACCAGCACCTACTGCAAATTTTAATTCGGCAGGGATTGAATTAATAATTGCTTCACGAACACCCGTTAATGTCAACACGATAAAAATCAATCCTGAAACTAACACACCCGACAAAGCTGTTTGCCAAGGTATACCCATTGTTAATACAACTGTATATGCAAAAAACGCATTTAATCCCATACCAGGCGCTAGTGCTATTGGATAATTCGCTAATAACCCCATTAAAAGAGAACCAACAGCTGCCGCGATAGCAGTTGCCACAAACACCGCATTGGCATCCATACGATTTTCAAGCCCATCAATTCCTAATAACGCTAATGTTGCTGGATTCACGAATAAAATATATGCCATAGACAAGAATGTTGTTAATCCTGCAATAAACTCTCTTCTATAGGTTGCACCGAGTTCATCAAATTGAAAATATCCTTTTATACCGCCCGACTTCTTTGACTCATTTACTTCAGGCTGTAACTTTTTTGCTGCTCCCATTTTTTATATCCTCCTCGAATTTTAAAAATAAAAAACGTTCCTATGGCTCTACCATGGAACGTTGACATGCGAGGATATTGTAAGAATAGCTAACACACTATTCAATATACCTCGTAGTCAAGCCATTTACGGTAGCTTGGTAGAAACTTTCGGGCCATATTCCCGACTTTATACGATGCATTCGCGATATTTAATTCTCTATCATTCTAGCAACGTTTTTCCGACCTGTCAACAAAAAAACGAACATTTTTATCTATAACGATAAAAATGTTCGTGAAAAGCATTCCTATTCCCACTCAATCGTTGCTGGTGGTTTTGAAGTTATATCATATACTATTCGGTTAACATGAGATACTTCATTGACAATCCGGGTGGAGATTTTCTCTAGTACATCCCACGGTATACGCGCCCAATCCGAAGTCATACCATCAATAGACGTAACAGCACGAATCGCAACCGTATGGTCGTAAGTTCGCGCATCCCCCATAACCCCCACACTTTTAATTCCTGGTAATACAGTAAAGTACTGCCAAATATCACGATCTAAACCAGCCTTTTTAATTTCATCTCGTAAGATAGCATCTGATTCTCGTACAATTTCTAATTTGTCCTCCGTTATATCACCAAGAACACGAATCGCTAGCCCTGGTCCAGGGAATGGTTGACGCCACACGATTTCATCAGGAACCCCTAACTCTGCGCCTAATGCGCGTACTTCATCCTTAAATAGCGTATTCAGGGGTTCAATCAGCTTAAACTGCATATCTTCTGGCAACCCACCTACATTATGGTGGGACTTAATTGTATGCGCAGTGGCTGTTCCGCTCTCGATAATATCAGTGTAAAGTGTACCTTGAGCAAGAAACTCTATTCCTTCAAGCTTTGTAGCTTCATCATCAAAAACATAGATAAATTCGTTACCAATAATTTTTCGTTTTTTCTCCGGATCAGCCACACCAGTCAGCTTATCCATGAAACGATCTCTAGCATCAACCTTAATAACATTCATATGGAATCCCTCAGAGAAGGTTTTCATGACACTTTCCGCTTCACCTTTACGGAGTAAACCGTGGTCAACAAAAATACATGTAAGTTGGTCTCCAATAGCTTTGTGAATAAGTACGGCAACAACCGAGGAATCCACACCGCCACTTAGTGCGCATAGTACTTTTTTACTACCCACTTGCTCGCGAATTTTTTCGATTTCTAGTTCAATAAAGTTACCCATTGTCCACTCTTCTCGACAACCACATGCCTCAAATACAAATCCCTTTAAAATGTCATTGCCATACACAGAATGACGAACCTCTGGATGGAATTGAACACCATACAAACCACGTTCTTTATTACTCATAGCTGCGATAGGACATGATGCACTAATAGCATCAACCATAAACCCTTCCGGCGTTGCTGTTACTAAATCACCATGACTCATCCAAACAACTTGCTCTGAAGGTAAGCCCTCATATAAAAACGCATTCTCCTGTACCTTAATCGTCGCCTTTCCATACTCACGATGACTCGCACGTTCAACGACTCCACCAAAATGCTTAGTCATTAGCTGCATGCCATAACAAATCCCTAATACAGGGATTCCTAAATCAAAAATAGCTTCATCACACGAAAATGCTCCGTCTCCATATACGCTATTAGGACCCCCTGATAATATAATCCCTTTCGGCTTCATCGCAGCAACTTCTTCAGCTGTTAATGTGTGAGGGTGCAATTCACTATATACCCCAAACTCACGAATTCTTCTTGTAATTAACTGATTATATTGGCTACCAAAGTCCAGTACAACAATCATTTCTTGTATGCCTTCCAAACATTCCACCTCATTTTTTATAATAAGAAAAAGCCTAACGGTGACAAACGGTGACAAACACAAGTGCTACGTCAACTAAAGTCCTGACTTTCAGAGACAATCGACCTGTACCCTCGAGCCGTTAGGGCCTTAAGCTACATAGTAAACTAAATTCAAAACTACACTCTTATAAAAAAAAACTAGATTTCTACCTATAAGGGCAGAATCCTAGTTTTTAATAGAAGAATGTTCCATAAATAAAACAATCTTTTTCATAAACCTTTTAGAAACCTGCCCTTATAGTCGGGTTATTAACGGTAACCCGGTAGAGACTCTCGAACCATATTATCGAGGATATATAAGGGTGTAGTACGATTCAATTATCGTATATTGTATCGCGCTAACTCATGCAGGTCAAGAAGCAGTTTTTCTCAGAATATATTGCCAAGCGTTAACTGATTGTTTCCACAATGGGACAGATTGATCATTCCGGTACAGAGCTCGTTCGTAGTTACTTGTTAACTCTGACATTTTCGTAGTCCCTAGTGATTGGTCAACAAATATCGCATACTCTCGTAATGTTTGACCCTCACGTTTTGATAAACCATACAACTTTAATTGGTTAAGTAAAATATTATATGCGTTAAAAAACGAAGTTTCTTTTTTACTATATTTATACATAAGAAGCCATACAATAAATATCCAGCGCCTTCTCGTTCTGAATAAAATCAAGCTCATTAAAGCAAGACTGCCAGCTATAAGGAAAAATCCTTCCCATGATAGTTTATCCACGATTGAAGTAAACCAATTGCTTTCACCAGAATTATCACTGCCACCACCTATGTCACCTTCCATGAACTCCTGCATCGGGTCACGTTCTGTATTCATGCCAGGTATCATAGGTGCACTAGCTTCTATGTCAATATTATTTAAATCATAACTAAAATCAAACGGATTGGAAAACCCTCTTGTCGGTTCAAATGGTACCCAACCAATCCCTTCAAAATATACTTCTACCCAAGAGTGAGCATTGTTATTAGTAATGTCATATGTGCTAGTCGCATCATCATATCGTTCTATGAATTCACCTTCCGTGTAGCCTTTTACCCAGCGAGAAGGTATCCCCGCTGAACGAAGTAATACAATCATTGCCGTTGAGAAATTATCACAATACCCCTGCTTTGTTTCGAACAGAAACTGATCCACATAGTCTTGTCTTCCCGTCGGCACAGCGACCTCTTTTGTTTCATATTTAAAGTCATTGGCAACAAAGTAACCTTCAACAGCCTTTACTTTGTCATATAAATTAGGTTTATTTGAAGTTATTTCAAAAGCCAAGTTTCTAACACGCTCAGGTACTGAATTAGGCAACTGTGTATAGCGCTCATACGCTTCCAGTTCCATAACAGGATCTTGTATAGCCTGTAAGTCATCAATAATAAATGATGGAAGTTGATACTCTACTTGATACGATTGCAAAGATCCAGGTGATGTAACAACTCTCTCCGTAACTGGATTGACAATGAGCTCGACAGGTTCATCAGATATAACCTGTGTTAATTGAACAGGATATGTTATGTGAGGATACACTATGTTCATCGTTACCGTAGCTTGTTTATCTGTTACCTTCACTTTATTAGACCACTTTTCGAAAGCAGTAAAGGCTTGATTAGGCTGTTGAACAAAGCGGACACCATCATCCTCTGACGTTTCCCATCCTTTACCTGTGTAAACATCCTTCGATTCTACTCGCCAATAGTGAGACTGCTCCACTTTTGCTGAGAAAACTACTGTAGAGTCCTCGATAAAAGGGCCCCCTAGACGCGAATCATTTACACCATACCCCACCTTTTGAACCAACTGCCCCATAACACCTGTATCAGATTGACCAAATAATTTTAAATACGGAACAGGGTCTGGCCATTGCGGCTTTAACTTCGGACTATAAAACCCTAGTGTTGCGGACATTGCCACAAGAACAGCTAGTGATAAAATCCAAGTCATATTTTTTTCAAAAGACAGTCGCGGAAACTCTACTTGTTTAGTTCGTTCAAAATGCAACAATCCTAGTAACAGAAAACCCACCATAACAACACGAATAATAGATGTAGTTGCAGAATATGGCGTAAATGTATCAAGCACCGTTATATAAATAACAGTCATAATGTAGAAGAATAAAATACGTTTTTGGATCATGACCCAATAGTGCATTAAGTAAGTGAGCAACCATAGTAAAATAAAAAACAGCAAACTCCGAAATGATGGTGTAAAAGACAACCAGTTTTGCGAAAATAAATACGCTACATTGATTTGTAGTTCTTCAAAAAACAACCCCCACCATTCTTTCTTAAAAAATGGGAGCTGAAAGTATAATATGTTAATACTAAATAGAATAATAGTACTTTTTATTAATACAGTTAACCATAACCTTATTTGTAAAAATGACAGCAATAACCCCACTGCTATGAACACAACAAACACCGTAATTCGCTCTGTATCTGTTACATCCTTAAGCGGACGAAGCCATTCCCACAAGAGGAGAAAAACTAATCCATATAATAACAAGGTAGTAAAGGATTTTAATTGCTCTTGACTCATGGCTACTTTGTCCCCCCTTGAAAAGCAGCATAAAACTTATTCTCATAAACAAATTTTGTGTATATCCCCTTTTTATTGAATGCATCAGCAACTTCTTGCTCATGAGAAGAAACTCTTGACCGGTCCGTTTTAGCAATAAATATAATTATATTCCTGTATCGAGCGGTGAGTTTATCAGTAATTTTTAGATATGAATAATCTAAGCTCGACAAAATGATTATAAACATTGTCGTTATTGGCCATTTCCCGACTTCCGCCTCCAATAAAGTAGCAAAGTCTTTTTCAGCATTATCTTGAACTTTAGCAAAGTGGTAATACAAGCGCTGGTCTTGTTCTTGCCCTCCACGTAACGGGAGATAAAACCTTTCTTCTCCACTTGATACATATCCTAGGCGTGCTCCGGTTTTTAAAACTGCCTTTGCTATAGATGTAGCAAACTTAACACTACTTTCAAACTGATGCGAAGGCGTTCGGTCAAGAAACATAACCACATCATAACTTTGCTGTAATTCAAATTCCTTTGTCATGATTGCATTTTTACGAGCAGTTGCCTTCCAATCTATCCAAGAAAAACGGTCTCCTGCTTGATAATCCCGGACGCCTACCGCCATCGTAGTATCTCTCTCTATCTTAGTCCTAGAAGATGCACCACCTTGTTCAAAACGATTTTCAAGTCGTACATATGCCATTTTCTCGTAGCTAGGATACACGATAACACTCTGTTCTATAGGGCAGATACGCTCCTTTTCAATAAAACCAAACACATCGCCAGTTTTTATGCGTACGGCTGAAAAAACATGTTCACCACGCAATAATTTTCCCATGTGATATTCATACGTTATATGCCGACGAAACCATGGGAACAAAACAGTTTTAATAGTCTCTTTTTTATTGTGCTTTAATAAAGAATTTGACACATGGTCCTCTATAACTAAATATAAAAGCGGGAAGGGTACGCGGCGCTTGATGGTAACAATTACATTAAGCGTGTCACCTGATAGATAGTGTCCTTTCTTAAAGGTTCTTTCCACACGCCATGTCTTTATAGGGTAAATAGCGATACATACAGAATACACCGCTAACGGCAAAAAACTATAAAACAAAAACCAACTAACAAATCCTCCTTCAAACATAGCGTATACAAAAGCTAAAGCTAGCAACAAGAACACTATCATCGCTTTACCGAAGTATCGCCACGTACGCAAAGCCTCATTCAATGCAAATCACTACCTTTTCACTGGGACAGGTGTCCAGTCTAGTAACTTATCAATTATTGATTCTACTTGCACTCCCTCAAACACCGCTTCGGATTTTAATATCATTCGGTGCGCTAGTGTATACGGCGCCAAAAACTGGATATCATCAGGTATAACATAATCGCGTCCTGCTATGTACGCATACGCTTTGGCTGATTTCATCAAAGCAATGGAACCACGCGGACTTACTCCTAAATACACGGATTGATGGGACCTAGTACGCCCCACTAAATCAACAATATAATCCTTTACCGTTTGATCCACATATACATCTTTAACTGCTTTTTGTAAGTCAAGCAAATCATCCAGTGTAATAACAGATTGTAGGTTTACAATAGGTTGTTCCTGCTCGACTCTATTTAACACTTCAACTTCTTCTTTATGTGATGGATACCCCATTTTCATCTTAATAAGAAAGCGATCTAACTGTGCTTCGGGAAGGGGATACGTCCCTTCATACTCAATAGGATTTTGTGTAGCCATAACAAAGAATGGCCTTTGTAACTGTCTAGTCACTCCATCAACCGTCACGCTACCTTCTTCCATCGCTTCGAGTAAGGCCGCTTGGGTTTTTGGTGAGGTACGGTTAATCTCATCCGCTAGGACAATATTAGCCATAATGGGGCCTGAGCGAAATTGGAACTCTAAATCCTTTGGATTATAAACCGAAACCCCAGTCACATCTGATGGCAATAAATCAGGTGTAAACTGAATACGTCGGAACTCAGCACCTATTGATTTTGCTAAAGCACGTACCAACATCGTTTTTCCGACACCCGGCACATCCTCTAAAAGAATGTGGCCTTCCGCCAACAAACCAACTAAGCTCAATGTTGCAATATCCCTTTTACCGATAATCACTTTTTCAATATTTTCAATAATTCTCATTAAAGCTGGTTGTACGTTTGTTTCTGACATGAAAGCTACCCCCAATTCTAAATTCCCTACTATCATGATTATATCATTCGTAATAAATATCCAAAATCCTCTAAATATTTCTAAATATGACCTATTACGCTAAACAATGACATAAACCGACAAAGGATAAATGGGGACGGTTCTTATTCTGCCAGAATCACCGTCTGAAACAACACTTGAAACGCTACCTAAGAAATTGCGAGGCATAAAATTGATGATTTAGACCGTGTTGTTAATCCAGTAGAGCTTAGTCGTTCACTAGGAATTATTAGAAAAAAGGGGCACTTGAAATTTATGTTGATGATTCCCGCATCTTCAAACAAATCTTCTTAGCAAATAAGAGTAGACAAACAACTTTCGGAACTTTTTAAGGGCTACATACGTATGAATACTAAACACATTAAGCTGCGGCCATTTTTGTTCAAAAGTTAGGAGGGGTTTTTTGGCTGAATTATTTTTAATGATTATCTTTCTAGGCCCTATATATGGAGTTTTAATTTGGACTTATTTTCATCCTGAGGAAAGCATGTTGCTTGGGCAAAGATGGCAGTATAAAGAAGAACCAGAATTTTCCGAAGCTGCAATCAAATATACTAAATTCGGCTCAATTATTGCTCTCTTTATAATAACTATGATTTTTGTTGTTACCGTCTTTAATAATTACTTGGTTAATCTCATGATTTTTTTAGGGCTAATAATTTATATAATTTTTAGTTTGATAAAATTTCGTAATAGTATTTTGAAGTAAGAGTTCATTAATTTCATAAAAATTACACTTAGATTCTAACGACAAAGGGAAGTCAAAGATGTCCTTTTTTTCTTGCTCGGTACAAATGACAATAGATTTATCTATAAGATTAATTTTGATTTCTGCTCCATTGCACTCGCTTTCCACAGAGTGACCGTGAGCCTTCGACGCACAGAACATCCGGCTAGTGCCGACAATGCGCCAGGACGGCGTGTTGTTGTCGACCTTAGCGCTTTGCGCATGCAGGTCTCACGTGTGCCACTATCTCCCGCCGGAAAAAAAACTCCTCTGAATTTAATCATAGAGGAGAACCTTCATCGGATATAACTGGCAGTACCACAATAAAAGTGGAACCTTCATCTAAAGTCGATTCTACACGAACAGCACCATGATGAGACTCAACAATGGCATAACAGACAGCTAATCCTAAACCTGTACCCGTTTCTTTTGTTGTAAAAAAAGGGTGTGCAATTTCTTTTAGTGTTTTCTCATCCATACCAATTCCGTTGTCTGTCACTTGTATATGGACACTTGTTTTATCTCTCTTAATATTTACAGACACTTCGCCATTTAACTTAGTGGCCTCAATTCCGTTTTTAACTAAGTTAATAAAAACCTGTTTTAATTGATTTTCATCGCCATTCACCCAGATTGGTGCATCTGAATATAGCTTAACTAGTTCAACATCATGTAACAACGCATTTGTCTCAAGGAGCGCCAACACGTGATCCACAACTTTAACAATATCTAATTTTTCTAAGTTAGGTTTTTGCGGTTTAGTTAGTACCATCAATTCCGATAATATAAACTCTATCCTTTTAATCTCAGAAAAGATAATATCTAAATAATCCTTTTGACTTACTAATTCCGGACGTATTAATTGTAAAAACCCGCTTATAGCAGTCAAAGGATTGCGAACTTCATGAGCAATACCTGCGGCTAATTGTGCTGATACAGCAAAGCGATCTGATTGCATAACAAGCTTTTGATTTTCTATAAGCAATGAATCCTCAAATTGTTTTCTCGTGGTAATATCAAACAGGCTACCAATCATACTAACTAGCTGCTCGTTAGAGTCGTATGTAAATTTACAAAAGCATTCGACCCACCTATATGAATCGTCGACTTTTTTAAGGCGAAATTCTAAGTGTGTGGCACTGCTTCGGTGTTCGATTTGATCAGTAACTTGTACTAAAAATGTTTCAACATCATCGTCATAAATAAAGGTGTGTATATCTTGATGTAGGGAGGAAAAGAGAGGAAAACCAGTTTGTTTTTCCCATGCCGGATTAGCGGCGATAATTTTATAAGTTGCATCTGTTTGAAAAACAGCCTGGTTGAGGTTATTAAAAATAGCTTCTGTACTTTCTACAAGTTGCAAATGATTTTCTTCACTCACTCGAAGTCTTTTATTTAACATAATTGACTTATCATAAAAATAAGCAATGTTCCAAACAAACAATCCTAATATTACTGAGAATGTAATATCTAAGGTCCAATTAATCGGATAATCATTCACATAATAATACAGATAATTCCAAATGCCCATAGCGATAAAAAAGCATACAATAGATATGATTCTACCTCGATATTTATCCAAATTAACGCCCCTCCACAATGCAGCTTTAGGATTATTTTTCTAGAACCTTATTTTTCTAGAATCCCTTTTTCTTGCTATAACATCTAACATGACTGCAGGGTGTTACACGATAAGCTGGTTTCATAGCCCTACTTATTACTGACGTTATCAATAGAGAAAATGTTACATATTTTTTTTAAAAAAAATTAAATTAAAAACCCCTCAGCTTCTAAGGCCTCACATGCTTGATTAATTAAATTTTCATTTACTGCAACGACCGTATGAAGATGAGTACCGTCTGTTAGCTCTGATAGGAGTGAGGCATTCGTTTCGGATAGCTTACTCATAAATTGATCTACTTCGCGTCTATTGCTCACCATAATCGACGCTGTAATTTCCCCGTATACAGGATGTTCTACAATCACATTTTTGACCATTACACCATGGTCAACTAATATATAAAGCTCCTTCTTTGTTGTCTCAGGAGAATGACAACAAGCAATGACTCTTTCCACCTGCTTTTTATCCTGCTGTCTGTTTAAATACACATACCCTTGACTAGTCGCCATAATGGGTTCATTTTTTGCTTTTAAAAGGGATATGTCTTGTACAATTACTTGACGAGACACATTTGTTTTTTCAGCTAAGTCACTTCCTGTTAAAGGAGTAGGACTTTCCTTAAGCCACTCCAAAATCAACCGTCGCCTCTTCTCCCCAAGAATTTTACCATCCTTCATGTCAAAAATCCCCTTTTCCTGTTTTTGAGTTTATAATGTTGTGAAGTACGTTTATGAATGTATCCATATCATCATCCGAAGTATTCCGTCCCATTGAAATGCGCACATATTGCTTTGCCTCGTCCTTCGATTTACCCATAGCTAAAAACGTGCGCGACGGTGTTTGTAGGTTTAGTTGACATGCACTTCCTGCTGAAATAGCTATACCGTGTCTATTGTATTCTAACATTGTATATTGTCCCTCTACCCCTTCAATAGTAAATGCTAGTATGTTCGGAAGTTGACTATGTTCGTTACCTTGAATAACACTAACACTTGACATTTCACGTATACGCTCTGTGACTTTATCCCGAAGCAACACCATGCGCTTTTGCTCTGTTTTCAAGTCATCACAAGTCATCATGGCAGCTGTTACAAAGCTGGCAATAGCTGGAACATTCAATGTTCCTGGCCGTACACCCTTTTCGTGCGTTGTGCCAGGATATATTGAGGCAATCGGTATTGTCGGATCAATATACACAGCACCGACACCTTTAGGACCATACACTTTGTGACTAGATATCGAAACGCTGGAAAGACCAATGCTATTCACACTTTCTAGAGGTACCTTCCCAAAAGCTTGCACACAATCACTATGAAACAATATGTTTCGTTGTTTCAAAATCCGCCCTATATCTTTGATTGGCTGGATCGCGCCTATTTCAGGATTTACATAATGAATAGATGCTAAAACGGTATTATCACGGATTGCCTCTTGTAGCTGTTCCACACATACAACCCCATTTTCCGTTAAAGGCAAATAGGTAACATCATATCCTTCAGTTTCAAGCTGTTTAAATAAATTATATATAGAGGAATGCTCTGATTTTGTTGTAATAAGGTGAGCATTTTCACTTGATTGGGCTGCTAACATTGAACGAATCGAAACTATATTAGATTCTGTTCCACCACTTGTAAAATATAGCCCTTCGGTACTTATCCCTAATAGATCCGCTAATTCCTTACGACAATACTCTAATAGTTCATTAGCTTGACTACCAATATCATGCAAGCTATTTGAGTTGCCGTAATATTTTCTACTTGCCTCTATAAAAGTCTGTAAAGCTTCTTCTCTTATCGGTGTTGTTGCCGCATAGTCTAAATATATCATAACCGCTCTCCCTTAAAAAACCTCTTGTCATCAGTGTAATTCTATGTAATGATATGTGTCAAGACACATGTAAACAGGAGGCTGTTTTTACGATGCCTTTTACAGATGTAATTATAATTGGAAGTGGCCTTGCTGCCTTAACAGCGGCTACTAGATTAGCAGAAGATAAATACGTGAAGATAATCACAAAAGATAAAGCTACTACTTGCAATTCAATCCTTGCTCAAGGGGGGATTGCAGCGGCTATATCCCCGACAGACACATGGCAAGATCACTACGAAGATACATTACAAGCTGGTGCATTTCACAACAATACTTCTCATGTAAAGCTGATGGTCAAGACCGGCCGTGAATATGTAGAACAATTCATTCATAACGGCTTAAGTTTTGACAAAGATGAGAAAGGTACGATTCATCTCGGACGTGAAGGTGGTCATCATAAAAGACGGATTTTACATGCAGGTGGCGATGCAACAGGAAAGTGTTTCATAGACTTCCTACACGATAAACTACTAGATTCTATTTCTATCGTCGAGCAAGAGGAAGCTGTAGAGCTTTTAATTGTAAACAATCGGTGTGTTGGTGTTAAAACACGTACTCTCAATAATTCGTTTTCTTACCATTATGCTGAGCATATCGTGCTGGCTAGCGGAGGATGTGGTGCATTGTATTCTTTTACTTCAAACGCACCTACCATAGTTGGCGATGGATTAGCGCTAGCGTATCGGGCTGGAGCAACGTTAGCCGATTTAGAATTTATTCAATTTCACCCGACTATGCTCTACGTAAATGGACATGTAAAGGGACTAATATCTGAAGCAGTACGTGGCGAAGGTGCTTTTCTAGTAAACCAAGCTGGCAAGAGAATTATGCAAGGTATTCATAAACTAGAGGATTTAGCCCCTCGAGATATTGTCTCTCAAACGATTCATCAAGCCATTTTACAAGGAGAAAAAATTTACTTAAATATCTCAAAGGTGAAGGATTTTCAAGAGAGATTCCCAACAATCGCAAAAAATTGTAAACACCACGGTATTAATTTATCTGATGGATTACTTCCGATTGTTCCTGGTGCCCATTTCTTAATGGGTGGTGTACAAACAAACTCAAAAGGTCAAACGTCCGTAAATAAGTTATACGCAATCGGTGAAGTGGCCCACACAGGTGTCCATGGGGCGAATCGACTTGCGAGTAACTCCTTGTTAGAAGGCATTGTATTTGCTAATAGATTGGCAGACTATATTTTACAAACTCCATCCTCTTGTAAAAAAAGTTTTATGTATATAGATGAAGAAACCACTAAGCCAAGAGATTTATCCACTTTACCATCTGTTGATACTATACAAAATATGATGATGAAATACGTAGGGATTACGAGAAGTGAACAAGGGCTACACCAAATCATTGAGTGGTTTGAGTCATTTCATCTCTCCTCTATCATTCATGCAAAACCAGAGCAACACACAAAAAGCGAATGGCAAGTCATTAATATGATCACCGCAGGTTGGCTCATTGCCACATCTGCCTTAAAACGAACCGAAAGTCGTGGGAGTCATTTTCGTGAGGATTACCCAAAGGAAAATAACAAAGCATGGCGCAGACATTATATTCAGAGACAAAGGCAAGAAATGCTTGCACGCATATTGTCATAAGTGAGGGATTTTATGAACCGAATTAAGTTACGTCAGATGTTAACAAGTTTTTTTAACGAGGATATCGGTGATAGAGATATTACAAGTGAAACAATCTTCTCCCCTTCCGTTACAGGGAAAGGTGCTTTTATTGCAAAAGAAGCCGGGATAATAGCAGGATTATCAATTATTCATGAAGGCTATCATCTACTTAATCCAAGTATTGAAGTAAAAGCAAAAGTGGAAGAAGGTATGATGGTTAAAAAAGGACAGATTATCGCTGAGGTAGAAGGTCCGGTAACTGATTTATTGACAGGCGAAAGAGTGATTTTAAACCTTGTACAAAGAATGAGTGGGATTGCTTCTCTCACTAACAAAGCCGTTCAGTTAATAGGTAACAGCTCAACAAGGTTAGTAGATACACGTAAAACTACTCCTGGTCTGCGCATGCTTGAAAAATATGCGGTGCGTTGCGGCGGTGCTTTCAATCACCGCAACGGCTTATACGATGCAGTCATGATGAAAGACAACCACATTGCCTATTGCGGGTCCATTGTTGAAGCCGTTCAAGCGGTGCGAGACCAAATCGGCCATATGGTAAAAATTGAAATCGAGACTGAAACAGAATGGCAAGTTCAACAAGCTGTCGAAGCAGGTGTCGATGTCATTATGTTCGACAACCGTACGCCGCAAGAAATTGAAGCTTTACTCCCTCTTGTGCCTAGTCACATTGTGACAGAGGCATCCGGTGGTATTTCATTAGAAAACATAAGCGAATATGGCCAAACAGGCGTTAATTATATTTCTCTTGGTATGCTTACACATTCAGCAAAAGCGTTAGACATTAGTTTTCGTGTACAAGTGAGGAAACAAACGACAAACGAGTAGGTTTCCCCTTGAGCCTTTGGCGCTGCCTCTAGACAATATTCTATGTTCATCATTTTATACTTTCTTATACGGTTCAAAAGGAGGATCTTTCATGAGTGTTTTAGATTTTATGAAGCAAACCTCTTCTATTCCAGATAAATATAAAACTATGACCATTCCGGAAATGGAAGAGAGAGTTCGCAGTATTAAAGAGAAAATGGGAAGTAAACTATATATTCCATGCCACCATTATCAAAAAGATGAAGTCGTACAGTTTGCTGATGATACTGGTGATTCATTACAATTAGCACAGCTTGCTAGGCAAAATACAGATGCTCAATATATCGTATTTTGCGGTGTACACTTCATGGCAGAAACAGCCGACATTTTAACTAGTGATGATCAAGTTGTTATGTTACCCGATTTACGAGCTGGTTGTTCTATGGCTGATATGGCAGATTTACAGCAAACAGAAAGAGCTTGGCATACATTACAAGATGTATTCGGTGATACGATTGTCCCGCTGACGTATGTAAATTCAACAGCGGCCATCAAATCGTTTGTTGGACGCCATGGTGGCTCATGCTGCACATCCTCTAATGCTAAAAAAGTATTGCAATGGGCTTTCTCACAAAAAGAACGGATTTTATTTTTACCTGATCAACACTTAGGGCGTAATACTGCACTTGACCTCGGCATTCCACTTGAGCACATGGCTGTATGGGACCCTATCCAAAATAAACTTGAGTATGACGGTACGGTTGAGGATGTAAGAATTATTTTGTGGAAAGGGCATTGTTCCGTGCATATGAATTTCACGGTTCAAAATATTAAAGATTTCCGTAAAAAACATCCTAACGCTTCTATTCTTGTTCATCCAGAATGTACACAAGAAGTTGTATCGCAATCAGATTTTGCTGGTTCCACGAACTACATCATCAACATGATTGAAGCAGCACCAGCCGGTTCAGTTTGGGCGATTGGAACAGAAATGAACTTAGTTTCTCGCTTAGCTCAGCAGCACTCTGATAAAACAATTTATTCACTGAATCCAAACATGTGTCCATGCTTAACGATGAACAGAATAGACTTACCTCACCTGTTATGGATGCTAGAATCTATTGAAAATGATGTAATATTACAGCAAATAGTCGTTGCTTCCACGGTAGCAGACGAGGCTCAATTAGCGTTAAACCGTATGCTACAGTTAGCATAATACATCTCTTGGCCTACACGATAAAGAAACACGCCTGGAATTTTCTCCAAGCGTGTTTCTTTTAGTTTAGTTAGTTTAGTTTAGTTTAAAGCGGTTGACTTGATTTTGAAGCTGATTAGCAACCTCGGATAACTCTTCAGCACTTCTCGCAACCTCTTCCATAGAACTACTTGATTGCTGCGTTGAGGCTGTTGCTTGTTCTATACCAGCAGCTGATTCCTCTGATACCGATGCGACCTCTTCAATGTTCTTCTTCATCTCGGCGCTATTTTCTACAATCTCTTGCAAACTAGTAGAAATACGCTGCATACTCATAGCCATATCGGATACTGCTTCATTAATCGTGCTAAATGTATAGCCAGTTGTTTCTATTTGCTTCGAGCCTTGCTCAACTTGTTCGTATCCCGACTCTAACGAATGTACAACCGCATTTGATTCATGTTGTATACCATTTACTATATTCGTAATGTCTACGACAGACGTAGATACTTGTTCCGCTAACTTACGCACTTCATTGGCTACAACAGCAAAGCCTTTTCCGTGCTCACCTGCTCTGGCTGCTTCAATAGCTGCATTTAATGACAAAAGATTTGTTTGTTCAGCAATATCTTGTATGACTTTTACAAGCTTAGAAATATCTTGTGATTGTTCATCAAGCCTACGTACTTTATGCACAGCATCCTTCACGATTTCATTGATCGTGTTCATTTGGTCAATAGACTTGTCCATCAGCTTACTACCTTCGCTTGCCTTAGCCGAAATAGATTGTGACGTTTGAGATACACTATCTCCTGTTTCATACGCCTCTTTAATACGCTGTACAAGACTTTCCATTGCATCCATCAATTGACTTGAACTATTTGCTTGTGTTTCCGCTCCACTCGAAAGTTCCTGCATCGTAGAAGCAATTTGCTCACTACCCTCTCTTACTTCATTTGCAGACCTACTAAACTCAACACTTCTAGTTGAAACCATATTTGATGCTTCAAGAACTTGTCTCATCATATCTTTTAAACTAGCTTGCATATCGTTTGCTGCGCGAGCTAGTTGACTAATTTCATCTTTCCCTTTAATTTTGATCTCATCTTGACTTAAATCGCCTTCTGACATACTCTTCATTCGCTGAGATACTTGTACAATTGGGTTTGTAATTACTCGCGCCATTATTGTTGCTATAATTCCACCAACTAAAATGCTTAGTATTGAAATAATACCACCTATATTTTTAAGCGATTCTTCCGCTTTCAATATCGATTGCCCCTCTGCCGTGATGTTGCCTTCACTGTGAGCAGCTAACATTTCATACCCGCTAATGATGTCTTGCGCAATTGGCTGCACCTCATCTGATAAGACTCTCCGTGCTTTATCTTTAGAACCTTCATCATACAGTTTAAGAACTTTTTCTTTTATAACTGTATTTAATTCATTCGTTTTTGCAACTAATATTTTTGCTTCTTCATTATCCGAATGTGTTAACATTCTCTCTTGTATGGTGATACCAGACTCCGTATATTGCTCATATTGAGCTTTGTATAATAAATCACCATCTAAAATATATCCTCTTAATAAGGAAATTCTATGAGCAATATTGAAAACCAATTGTTCTTCGGCAATCAGCAGTGGAAGCTGCTCATATACCATATCCTTCGTTTCTTGTGTTACTTTCGTTGTTGCATAAAAATTATAAGAGCCTAAAATAACTGTTAATAAGATAATAGAAGTAAATGCTAAAAGAAGTTTCGCCTTTATGCTTTTCATATTAATCCTCCACTATTATGTTACTAAAATTGTACCTTACTATTTAGAATTGTTAAATACTTAATAAGTAAAACTAACTATCTCTTTAGCAAGAAAGACATATGAACAACTACGGTATGAGTATTAACAGTTGTCCCCCAATAGCACCTATAACTACGATGATCCACGGAGGTAGCTTCCAATGAATTAGTAAGCTAAATAACACAGCGGCAAAGGCAAAGTCTATCGGCCTAAAAATGGAGCTTATCCAGATCGGATTGTAAAAAGCTGCAATTAAAATACCAACAACTGCAGCGTTGACCCCTACTAAAGCGCCACGAACCTTCGTATTGCGACGTAATGCAGCCCAAAACGGTAATGTACCAAAAACGAGAAGAAAGGCTGGTAAAAAAATAGCAGCTGTTGCAATAAGTCCACCTTGCCAGCCTGCCATCACTGCTCCTAAATACGCGGCAAATGTGAACAAAGGACCTGGTACAGCCTGTGCAGCACCATACCCAGCTAAGAAAGCTTCTTTTGATAAAAGACCAGTAGGAACAAACTCACGTTCTAATAGTGGTAGCACTACATGACCGCCCCCAAACACTAAAGCACCAGATCGATAAAAGCTATCAAACATAGTAAGCCACTGTGATGTTCCTTTTACTATCGGTAATACAAATAATAATGCAAAAAATAATAATAAACACATCGTGGCAAACGTTCGCGAAATGTTTATATTGATTGAACTTCTCAGCTCTGTCTCTTCTTGTTTGAATAGAATAAAACCCATAAGAGCAGCAACCACAATAATAGCTATTTGTGTAAAAGCCGTTTGCCATACAAGAGTAGTAGCAATAGCAAACAACACGATCGCTTTTCGTTTTAAATCTGGTGCAAGCTTTTGTCCCATACCAAGAATGGCATGTGCGACAACAGCTACAGCTACAATTTTCAACCCATGTATCCATCCGGCATCTGCTACATTCACATTAGTAAGTAATAAAGCAAACGCAATAAGAGCTATGACAGACGGCATTGTAAAACCTAGAAAAGCGACAAAACCTCCGATTGCACCCGCTCTAGCGACACCAATTCCAATTCCAACCTGACTTGACGCTGGGCCAGGTAAAAACTGACATAATGCTACTAAGTCAGCGTAGCTCTTTTCATCAAGCCATTTTCTTCTTCTTACGTATTCTTCATGAAAATACCCTAAATGCGCAACTGGTCCCCCAAACGATGTAAAACCAAGTCTAAGAGAGACAAGTAAAATTTCCCAAAGTGATTTTAATGACATATATTATTACTCCTTATTATAAAATCCTTCCGTCTATTTTATCATATGTACACCTTCATACTGTTGCAAACTTGTAAAGTTTTATTAAGATATTTAATGCCCAATTAAGGCATGTTCTCTACTCTTTTTTCTGCTTGTTAATATTTGCAGTTTACTCAGCTACTAGTAGTTGAAGCCCAAAGGTTTTTTCCCTTCCTCGAGTCTGCGTATGCACTGAGCACGACTTAATTTTTATCACGATGGGGAACACTTCTGTTCTGTTTAAGAGCTGCTGAATCTATTGAACAACATGCAACCAAAACATTTGATATATCCGCAAAAGTGTTTTTTCAACTATTGTCCAAACATATATTATTTTTTTAGGGGAAGGTGAATAAATATATTGTAAAAGTTTGGAAACATTTACTTTTAAATAATTAGAAAATTCTGTTATTATTAGTGTTAACACTTTTTTCTATTAGTAGAAAGAGAGCAAAAATTACACTTAGGGGGCGTTACGTTGGGGAATACTTATTTTTTCACTGGATTTCCTGGTTTTATTGCAACATCATTAATTAAGCAAATCATTCATGATCATTACGCCATTGACCGAATCTATCTTCTTGTTTTACCTTCTATGTTGGAAAAAGCTAATGCTTCTATTAGGAGCATTGCAGATGAAGAGAATATTGACATAGAAGCCTTTACCATTGTGTTAGGGGACATCACCAAACCAGATTTAGATATTAAGCCTGAAATAAGTAGCACGTTAACACATTCTGTTACCCATGTATTTCACTTAGCAGCGATATATGACCTTGCTGTACCAGAGAAAATTGCTAATAATGTGAACGTGAATGGCACAAAGCATGTGAATGATTGGGTATTATTGTTATCTAACTTGCAGCGTTATGTATATTTTAGCACGTCCTATGTAGCAGGTACGCGAGAAGGACGTATTCTCGAAACAGAGCTAGATATGAATCAAAGCTTTAAAAATCATTATGAACGAACAAAGTACGAAGCTGAGGTTTTAGTGCAAAGCATTGTTGACAAAGTACCATTGACCATAATTAGACCAGGCATTGTAGTCGGACATTCTCAAACAGGTGAAACTATAAAATTTGATGGTCCGTATTTTATCTTGAATTTCTTTGACAAGCTTCAATTTTTGCCGATTATTCCTTACCTTGGAAACGGCAAGGCAGATGGTAATTTTGTACCGATAGATTACATTTTTAATGCAACAATTTATCTTAGTCATGCGGAGGTTGGTATTGGTAAAACGTATCAGCTGACCGATCCAAATCCATATAACGTACAAGACGTGTATCGAATGCTTATGAAAGAATTTCTTGGTAAAGAGCCAAAAGGTATGATTCCACTCTCATTGTCAAAGTGGGCCCTTTCGATTCCTGCATTTAGAAAATGGGTGCGGGTTGAAAGAGAAGCGATGGATTATTTTACGTGTATGGCTGAATATGATTGCTCACAATCACAAAAAGATCTTGAAGGTTCTGGTATTTCATGTCCAGATTTCAAGGATGTGATACCCGCTATCGTTACATTTTATAAAAAGCATAAACATGATACTAATAAACAAATTAAGATTACTTAACAAAAATTCCAATCTGCAAGGGAGGGTATTATGGAAACTTATAACAAACTTATCGCAAAACAAAAAGCATTTTTCTTAACAAACCAAACAAAAAATCTTCCATTTCGATTAAACGCACTCCGCACTCTCAAATCTGCCATACAATCCCATGAAAAAGAGCTTTTACACGCATTACAATCAGATTTAAATAAATCCGAATTTGAAGCATACTCTACGGAAATTGGTGTTGTTTTAAAAGAAATAAGCTTCATAATGGATCATTTACGGTTATGGACAAAACCGAAGAAAGTTAAAACACCACTGACTCACATCGGTTCTAAAAGTTACATTTACGCTGAACCTTATGGTGTAGCACTTATCATCTCACCGTGGAATTATCCTTTTCAGCTAGCACTTGCTCCGTTAATCGGTGCTATAGCCGCAGGCAACTGTGCCATCATCAAGCCATCGGAGCTAACACCACATACAGCTAATGCAATAGAAAAAATTATACAAAGTACTTTTCCGGAGGAGCATGTGTCTGTTGTCAAAGGTGGCGTCGAAACGAGTACAGCTCTTCTCCAGGAGGACGTTGATTATATTTTCTTCACAGGTAGTGTGCCTGTTGGAAAAATAATAATGGAGGCCGCTGCCAAAAAACTAACCCCTATTACATTAGAATTAGGCGGAAAAAGTCCGTGCATCGTTCATGATGATGCGAAAATAGAGCTTGCTGCTAAAAGAATTGCTTGGGGGAAATATATCAATGCGGGGCAAACATGTATTGCTCCCGATTATCTGTACGTTCATAAAAATATAAAAGAGACTTTTTTAAAACATCTTGCCAAGGCAACTCGAGAGCTATATGGAGATAATCCATTAAAAAATGAGAGCTTCACACGTATAGTAAATGAAAACCATTTTAAAAGACTGAGTGGTTTTTTAAATAACGGGAAGGTCTATGCTGGTGGTAAGACAGATCAAGCAACAAACATGATTGAGCCCACCATACTAACGGATATTTCATGGGCCGATTCTGTTATGCAAGATGAAATATTCGGTCCTATTTTGCCAGTTATAGAATACACAAACATATCAGAAGTGATTGAAGGCATCCGTAAGCAACCACATCCTCTTGCACTCTATATTTTTTCTGAAAGCCTAGCACTTCAGCAAGATATAGTAAATACTCTACCGTTTGGTGGTGGCTGTATAAACGACACTGTCTTTCACTTCGCCTCACCATATTTACCTTTTGGTGGTGTGAAGACCAGCGGGATAGGATCATATCACGGAAAAGGTAGCTTTGATGCCTTTTCTCATAAAAAAAGTATTCTTAAACAAACTACTTTATTCGATATACCTGTTCGCTACCCAAATGTTAAAAACGGGCTGAAAAAAATTAAGATACTTTTAAGATAAAAAGATTTTGTCTAGATGACTGGCCGACATATAACTGTCGGCCTAGCACTTGAGAGAGACCTATACTTCATCTAACGGGACTGAAAACCGTAGAGTAAATGAACGACTCGTTTTATCGTCGCTCTAACTTTTTAAAGTAGTGAATGATAGCCCAACAAATTATACCAAGCAGCCAATAAATAGGGAATGAATATATATTCTTCCATGTAATTTCCTTATAGATGCCCAACCATTCCATAAATGGTTCCGCTATAAACGCGAGAAAAGCAGCCATAAGTCCTGCCGGAATGAAGAACCTTTTTAACGTCCCCCCCCACCTTTGATAAACAAGCATATACGGGATAATGACAATACCTACATCATATGGATACAACTGCGGAAACAGATGAGGAGTTAGGCGGACCGGGTATGCCCAAACGAGAAAACTACTCCCTATAGAATCAAGAATGATTGCCGCTACACCGTAAAACAGGCCAAAACATGTTATTTCAATGACTCTTTTTTTATCAATTAACCAGTACCAAACAAATGGGGAAATCACACTAAGAAACACTAACAACCACCATTGTGGCGTTAAATAATTATACTCATTCCAAAACGCTGTAATGAATTCGTAAAATTTCTGTTCTGCTTGTATTAATTCATCAACAGGAATCGCACTAAAAACGAAATATTTATAATAAAACATGCCACACCAACATCCATTGTTTATTGTAATATTTTTAAAAAGTCTGTGACAAACACTCAGAGAAATGTTTTTCTAAGCGTCTATTTTTATTACTTTTGCCTATCCAGTAGTGTTTGCAGTGTTACAAACATATATCCTTGTTTTTTCAGTTCATCAATGATGATTGGTAGCGCCTCTATGGTTCCTTCTAAATTTCTGTTAGCAGAGTTATTATGCTGCAAAATAATGCCACCAGGTGTTATATCACGCCTAACAATATCTAATATCATATCTGCTGTTAACCCGCTCCAATCCAACGTATCAACAGACCACTTAATGTTACGCATCCCAATCTCACTTAATATGGCAAGGTCTGCTTTTGTATAAAAGCCATATGGTGGGCGGAACAAATCAGATTTACGTCCAATTGTTTTAAATATTATATCTTGTGTATCGAGTATCTCTTTTTTCACATCAGCAGACCAAGTGTATCTTAAATCTGGATGACTCCACGTGTGGTTTGCGACACTATGTCCTTCGCTGACCATCTGTTTTGTTATGTTTGGGTACCTAGATACATTCCTTCCTATTACAAAGAAAGTCGCTGGAACACCTTTTTCTTTTAAAATGGAAAGAATTCTAGGCGTATAAAAATCGTCGGGCCCATCATCAAACGTTAACGCCACATACTTCTCCGACGTATTAGCTACAGTAATCTCATTTGGCTTGTATTCTATATGCGTAGTAATAAATGTCCTATCGATTATTCTGTCGTACTTTACATCCATCCCTAGCTTTTTCGCCGTCTCGACTAACGGAATGAAAGGCTCTCCTGCTAATTCTATCGGTACCGCTGCAAGTTTACCACGCTCCCACGTTCCAGTAGCACGGTTAAAATCATCAGAATATCTTTTTCCAATTGGTAACGCAAACATGGTATCACGCGCCTTTAAAACAACGGATCTGTACTGATTATCCCAATCTACTTGCGCACCTGTCTTTTTAAAAAATAATGCTGGGACGAGAAGATGACCCTCTATCATAATGAATTTTGAATTATATGGCTTGCCGTCTATGAATATTGGGGCCTCGGCTAAGCTTGACTCACCGGCCTCCGCTGGTACAGGGACTACACTCAACATTAGTACAACCGCTAGCAAATAAAAAAAGTGCTTCAAGTCATACGCCTCCATTCTAAAAGTTATTTATAATTGTTAGATTTTGAAGGTTGAGCATATTTTATTCCTGCTTATACAATGGAAGGAATATAACCGTAGGGAATTCCTGATAAAACACAAACCTGTTTTAAGTTGCGTTTTTTTTTTTTCACAATAGATAAAGTAGGTTTTTATTGCAGGAAATGTTATATTATTATAGTAATCTACAATCTTATTCATTGAAGGAGCAGGTATGAAAAAGGAATCTATATTACGCTGGTCTTTTTTTCTGTTCGGTTTACTCGTTTTAGCATTTGGTATTGCTTTAACCATTAAAGGAAGGATACTTGGCATCGGACCTTGGGATGTATTTCATTACGGACTGTTTTTACAATTAGGTTTATCAATTGGATCTTGGTCAATTATTGTCGGTTTTATATTGCTCTTTATTTCATTCATCATAACAAAGTCACTTCCGAAAATAGGGGCTTTTTTAAATATGCTGCTACTAGGATTGTTTATTGATTTCTTTAATTGGCTTTTGCCAAACACCGATAGCATGTTGGCGGCTATGACTTTATTTGTACTGGGTGTCATTATACTTGGGTACGGGATTGGTCTTTATGTTTCAGCTGATTTTGGGGCAGGACCAAGGGATAGTATTATGTTAGTTATTGTTGAAAAAACAGGATGGAGCATTCAGTCTGTACGTAATGCCATTGAAATCGTTGTATTCCTGCTTGGTTGGGCTTTAGGAGGGCCAGTTGGCATAGGTACTGTACTAATCGCCTTTGGATTAGGCCCTATTATAGGAAAATCTATTCCTCAGTGTAAAACTCTACTGGCATTTTTAATACGTAAAATTTCGGCGCAAGACAAGACCCCTTCACATATATAGGCAAGGGGTCTTAGTCTTTCTCTCGCGTTGTTTGTATCTACAATAACAATTATTATAACGAATCCGTATTACTTCCAGACAATCGCTTCATTAAGCCCTGTAAAGATGACCCCAAGTGCATGAGCACCTGCATCTGGATAGCCTAAGCTACGTTCTCCTACTGTTCCAGCACGTCCCATTCTAGCAACAATCTGTTCGGTACGTTTTGCACCCTCAACTGCTTCTTGAGCCCCAAGCTTGAATGCATGTTGCAGCGTGTCTCCGTTTTGTGCGGACTCTGCCCATGAACGGCTACAAGGTATAAAGGCATCCATTAATGTTTTGTCTCCTATATCAGCCCCTCTACCAAAGGAACGTTCTCCAGTTGTTTGAATTCCCTTCACTGCCGCATCTAACATTTCTGCCATTTCTGTAATTCCAATTGTTCGTTTATCTGCTGCATATTTACCCGCAGCTCTAAAAGCTGATCCCCAAATCGGACCGGACGCGCCACCACAATGCTCCATAATGACCATAGAACACGCCTCAAGGAAACTACCGATATCGTGTGATTTTTCTGAACGAATGTCGTCCCATTCTGCATCTAGCTTTCTAAATCCTTTTGCTACACTCATGCCGAAGTCACCGTCACCCGCATGTGAATCAAGATCACAGAAAGGAACTTCATTTTCGATAATGATTTCTCCCATCTTTTTAACGAGAAACATCATATTTTCGAGTGTGACTACATTCTGGGAGAATTGATTATCCTCTATAACTGTTGACCCAGCTAGTTCATCTTTGTTTAGTTGTAAATCTTCCGTAATGATGGAAAAATCCACTTCTTGATTACCGCTCATTTTCAATGCCGGTGTATCAACTTCATCAGCAAGAAGCTCTTCTAACTCGTGATCCAGCTTCATAATCGAGACAGAAGCACCTGCCATATCAATGCTTGTCATATAGTTGCCTACCATAACTTTGCCTACTCGTAACGTTGTTTGTGCCAAAGTCTTCATGACAGCATGATTCAACAAATATAATTCCTGTAACGGTGTGCCGCCGAATCCGTTAATAAGGACAGCAATTCTTTCGTCGTTGGCGTCTTCTATTTTCAAATCCTTCAATAACGATTTAACCATACGATCTGCAAGTTCATCGGCCGTACAGACCTCTTCTCTTTTTATACCTGGTTCACCATGGATACCAACGCCATATTCCATTTCACCGTCTTCGATTGCAAATGTCGGAGTTCCTTTAGCCGGAACAGTACAAGATGTCAAAGCAAAACCAATACTTCTTACGTTATCAGCAGCCTTTTGCGCTAACCGTTTCACTTCATTAAGAGAATACTCTCTTTCTGCTGCGGCACCAGCCACTTTGTGGACAAACACCGTCCCTGCGACACCTCTTCTACCAACAGTGTATAGACTATCCTGTACTGCAATATCATCCTCAACCTTGATATAATCTACTTCAATCATATCCTCTTGAGCTAAATGAGCGGCATTTTTGAAGTTCATGACATCACCGCTATAGTTTTTAATAATGAGAAGAGTCCCTTTATCGCTTTTTGTTTCTTTAATCGCTTGATACACTTGGATTTGAGATGGTGAGGCGAAAACATCACCACAAACCGCAGCATCAAGCATTCCTTTTCCGACAAAACCGGCATGTGCCGGTTCATGTCCACTTCCACCACCACTAATTAATGTGACTTTATCTGAATTAATGTTTTTCTTTTTTATAATTTTATATTTTGGTAGAAATTGAAGTTCTGGATGTGCCAAAGCGATACCGCTACACATTTCTGTCACGACAGACTCCGGCTTGTTCATAATTTTTTTCATTCCTAAGCCTCCATCTTCTTCTTATAACTGCGACCTAACTGATCCGCTACTTTAATAGCAGCAGCTACAGCAGCTACAGATATCGGGAAAGGCATAGAATGGATTGACTCTTCTGGGATGCATGCAATCTCGGCAACTTTTGTTAATTCCTCGTCAGTAATACTTTCCACTCCAATGTCTGCTAGGGAGATTGGAAGTCCTATCTTTAAGCAGAAATCCATCACTTCATGTAAAGTTTCATCCGGTGCATTTTCTAAAACAAGCTGTGCTAATGTACCAAATGCAACTTTTTCCCCATGGTAGTAGTGATGTGTAGGTTCAAGAATCGTTAACCCATTATGAATCGCATGCGCACCAGCTAAGCCCCCACTTTCAAAACCTAAACCAGATAGTAGAGTATTGGCTTCAATTATGTTTTCTAACGCTGTAGTGATTTGATTCTGTTCACAAGCTATTTTAGCTTTTTCGCCGTCCTTCAACAGCGTTTCGTAGCAAAGCTTTGCAAGCGCCAAAGCGGCATTTGTTCCTATTGCTGCCGAACAATGTCCTTCTCTGTATCCACTTGGTAACCCTGCGTTGACATTTGAATAAGAAGCAGAAGTTGCGCGTGCTTCAAAGTATGTAGATAATGCATCACCCATACCAGCTACTAAGAAACGTACTGGTGCCTTGGCAATAACTGTTGTATCCACTAAAACAACGTCTGGGTTCTGTTTGAAGTAAGCGTAATCTTCAAAAGCACCTTCCTCTGTGTAAATAACAGCAGAGTGGCTAGTTGGCGCGTCAGTTGCCACAATAGTAGGAACAATAATAAGTGCATTTCCTTGTGCTACGCATTTAGCTGTATCGATAGCTTTTCCGCCACCAAGTCCAATTGTACAATCACACCCGTTTTCAGTTGCGAATGCTTGTAATCTTTCAATCTCATCCCTCGAGCATTCACCTCTAAATCCGCTCTCAACAAACTGAATTCCAAAACGCTCCGCTGTTGCATCTAGTTGAACTTTGACACGCTGTACATCATCCGGGTGTGCAATTAATAGGGCTGTTTCTCCGAAAGATTTAACAAAGTAACCGAGGTTGTAAAGTTCATCTTCCCCTTGTACATATTTACTTGGACTAATAAATGCTCTTCTCATAATGTTATATTTCCTCCAATACATTTCGTATGATGTCATCTTTAGTAATAAATTGTTTAACTTACATGTTTATTTAAAGTTGTCTTTTGTTTTTTTTCGTTGTTCTTATCAAGTAAAAAAAATACAACTCCCAACGCAGACCAAAGCACCAGTGCAATAATAGACTGTATAGATAGGAAACCTGGTGAGCCAGGAATAACAAGTAACAAGATAAATATACTGCTAAACACGGTAGCAAAAGCTCCAACGATTCTCTCGATACCACTGCTTATTCTGTAGGCGGTAAGAGCAGTATAGAAGAACACGATTGCGCCTCCCAAAGCAGCCATATCAACAATCCACGCTAAGACCTGTCTTCCGAAAAATGGCGCAGCCATTATAATGAATAAAATAAATAAAATTGATTGATAAGGAGTTCCGTACTTTTTATGCTTCAAAGAAAATTTCTTCGAAAGCAGTCCATCTTCACTCATACTAGACATAACCCTTGCTGCTCCCATGTAAAAGCTATTGACACCGGAGAATATCGCAAAGGCTAAACCGGCAGTTATAAACATTAATCCTGCATTTCCAAACAAGCTCTTAATCGCAGCACCTGTAGCCCAACCAGTATAACCAACTAAATCATTCTGAGAGAACATTGAAGCAGTTAGCACAAGGAGCATACTATAGATAAAGAAACCACAGACAAGTGACAACACTGTTATAGAAATGACTTGTTTATATGGTAACTTTGCATCACTGGCCACTTTAGGAATACTAGAAACGCCGTAGTAGGCCCAAGGTGTAATAACCAGAATCGCAATAATCCCGCTAAGATTAATAGTTGCTGGATTTGAATAGGTAATTAAAGGCGAGTTAGCAAAATCTATTTTGTTTAGTGCTAGGAAAAATATTGAAACTACAATGATAATAAGTGCTATTGTTACAACATTTTGAACCTTTATAACGGCATTTACACCCTTTATCATAAACCAACTGAATACAAGCACGACTGCCACGCTTATCAACGCTTCTCCTAACGTAACCGGTGACCCAGCGATGGTGTATAGCGTAATAAAATTAGTGTCCGGGAAAAGAACATTTTTAAAAATTAAAGCAAAGGACGTTGCATTTAGCGCCGCAATACCAATAAAAACTATTAAAAGAAACCACCCTACAACAAACGAGTGTTTTCGGTTAAAGGCTAGCTTGCTGTAGGAGTATTCGCCTCCTGTAGAATTCGGAGACTTGTTGAGAATGATACCATAGCAGGAGGCAATGGTGGATACCATAATCAGACCAATAAACATGGCGATCACTGTATTTAGAACGCCAGCCTGTGGCAAGAATTTTAATCCCGGTTGCATAAATGCACCCCAACCAACCATACCTCCTATCGACATTGTTAGTAATCCAAGTTTTGATACCTTTCGTTCCATGTTATTACCTCCAATGCCTAGCTAGGTGTAGAGCTTCGAAAACTAGCTTGCTCAATCTCCTTCACTTCATCTCTTGCTTTTTTCAAGAATACTTGGCGCCATTCCTCAAGACCTTGGGTGAATTCAGTTTCTAAAAATTTATTTGCAATTTCTGCTCCTAACGTTTCGGCAACAATCCAACCACCCATAGTTAATACATTGGCATCATTAATAGCTCTACATTTCTCAGCTGCATACACACTTTCAACAACTGCAGCATGAACACCTTCAAACTTGTTAGAGACGATAGCCATACCCATTCCCGTACCACAACATAGAATCGCCTTTTCAAATTCTTGATCCTGTATCTTCTTAGCGGCTATAGGTGCGACTTCATAGAAAGGCATAGGGGCATTGGGATCAAGAGTTCCACAATCTGTTACGTCATACCCTTTAGCAACTAAATCACTTTTGACAAATTCCTTTAAAAAGAACCCTGATTTATCTGATCCGATTAAGACTTTTTTCATTTCGCTTCTCCTTCATCTTTAAGACTTCCTTGCAACTTTTTACAATTTCTTCTGCAGTAAGACCGTATTTCTCAGCTAAAAAGTCTTGCATACCTACTTCACCAAAATGGTCTTTGACACCGACCATTTTCATCGGAACAGGATAGTTTTGGGAAAGAAATTCTGCAACAGCACTACCAAGCCCATTTATAACAGAGTGATTTTCAGCTGTCACTACAGCGCCTGTTTTCTCGGCCTCTAGTAAAATTGTATCCGTATCTAATGGTTTAATAGTATGCATATCTATTACACTTGCATCAATGCCTTCCTCAGCAAGTATTTTTTCAGCCTTGACAGCTTCACTAACCATAATTCCGGCAGCAATAATGGTAACATCATGTCCTGACTTTATTGATTTTGCTTTACCGAGTTCAAAAGTCTCACCTGCTTCATACACAACCGGCGCTTCTCTTCTTAGCAAGCGAATATAAACAGGTCCATCATGATTAACGATTTGCGGGAAAAGCTCTGCCAACTGCACCCCGTCAATAGGCTCAACGATACACATACCAGGAATGTTTCTCATGATAGCAACATCCTCCATACTCATATGAGTACCACCGTTAAGCATAGCCGTAATACCCGGATCACTACCGACCATTTTCACATTGTTTTTAGCATAACTAACAGATAAAGTAACCTGATCGTTGCACCGTCTCGTTGCAAAAGGTGTAAATGTGTGAGTGAACGGTATCATCCCTAAAGTCGATATACCAGCAGCCACACCAATCATGTTAGCCTCTGCTACCCCCATGTTGATTGTTCTTTCAGGGAACATCTCTTTAAAGGGACCTGTGCCACTCGCTAGCATAAGGTCAGCATCTAAATAACAAATTCTTTCATCTTGTTTTGCTTGCTCAATCAATAATTCTGTGAATATTTCTCGCATCCATCGTCCAGTTAATTTCATGATGTCACCTTCATTTCATCCAGTTCTTTAACCGCCTGCTTCCATATATCTTCTGTAATCGGCATATTATGTGAAGACACTTTACCCTCGCAAAAGCCAGCGCCCTTACCTTTAACAGTATCCATAATAATCATCGAAGGTCTGCCGGTGATATTTTGCGCTAACATAATGGCATCTCTTAAAGCTTTCACGTTATGACCGTCAACAACCTGTACATGCCAACCAAATGATTGCCATTTGTCATGTAACGGATAGAGCCCATTCACTTCCTCAATCGTGCCATCAATTTGCATTTTGTTGTAATCCGTAAAGGCAATCAATTTACCTAGTTTCTGAGAACCTGCAAACATAGCACCTTCCCATATTTGACCTTCTTGAGATTCACCGTCACCGATACAAACATACGTCCAAAAATCCTTCTTCATCATTTTGGCACCCATTGCAATACCAATCGCACATGAAAACCCTTGTCCAAGAGAGCCTGTTGTCATGTCTATCCCTGGGGTTAGATTTTTGTCACAATGGCTTGGCAAATTTGTATTCGGGCGGTTTAGTGTATCCAACATCTCTTTTTCAAAGTAACCCTTCAGGGCCAATGTTGCATAAAGAGCTGGACCACCATGACCTTTTGAAAGGACAAATCTGTCACGATTTTCATCTTTAGGATTGGTAGGGTTAACATTCATTACATCAAAATATAAGACAGATAAAAGATCAACAATTGAGAGGGAGCCGCCGATATGACCGACTCCGAGTTTTCCGATACTTTCAATTGTTAACTTTCTAATATCTATTGCTGTATCATTTAAATATTCATATCTATTCATGTTGTCACCTCACAGTATTGATTTTAATAAATCATATAGTACGTCTTCATCCATCTTGACAGGTGTGAAATGAATGAGTGGTGCTTTCATCGAAATTTCTACAATTCTATCAAGATCGCTTTCTTTAACATTCAAGGCACTTAATCTCGTTGGTATTTCAATATTTTTCATAATTTCCTCTACTCGACCAACAAAAGATTCAAGAGATTCATATCCTATCATCGTGAATAGAGCATCCATTTTTTCCTTACGTCCCGTGTACGCAAGCTTAATGAACGCAGGTAGCGTTATGCTGCATGCTAAACCATGACTTGCACCAAAGTCTGTAGTCAACGGAAAGCTTACCGCATGAATGCCGGTCGTTTTTGTCTGGCTAAAAGATATACCTGCCGTCACACTAGCAAAGGCCATGTTTTTGCGTGCTTCAATATTTGTTGGTTCTTTGCATGCCGTTTCAATATTCTCAAGAATCGTCTTGATAACGGACACTGACAAGGCATCTGAAATAGGATTCGAATTGACACTCCAGTAAGCTTCAATAGCATGCGTGAAAGCATCCATACCTGTCGAAGCCGTTATGTGCATTGGCATCGTATGCGTTAACATCGGATCAATAAGAGCGATATCTGGCCAGAAATATGGTGAAGCAAACGGCATCTTAATACCTGTCTCTTTATTCGTGTAAACACCTATATTTGTCACTTCACTGCCTGTACCTGCAGTTGTTGGAATACAAATCAATTGCGCTTTTCTAGGCTTAAGCTCTTTATTTCCTGTGCTGTAGTAGTCAAAAATACTTCCCTCGTTATCTATAAGACAAGTAACCATTTTAGAGGCATCCATAGCACTCCCGCCACCAAGGCCAATAACTACATCTACATTATGTTCTCTTGCCATTGCAGCTGCCTTATCTACTGTTTGACAAGAAGGATTTGGCTCAATCTCATTAAAATATACGACTTTCTCGATGTTCGTTGCTTCGGCTACTTTTTGTGCCGTACCAATCTTATAAAGAAAAGGATCACACATCATTAGCAGGCTGGTCCCCTTAACATGCTTACTGAGACTGTCTGCCGCACCATCTTCAAACACTAATTTTGTAGGCATATGAAAGTTAAAGCCCATTTTATCCATGTTTACACCTCTTATTTTTTTACTACATATACCGTTGGCATCACAAAACTTTCTCCGTCGATGTCACAAGTTATATAAGCGTAGTTTCCGGTATATGTCATTTCTTCAATTCCGTTTTCCGTTACTAGTACTGTATCTTCACATTTAGAACCTTGAATAGTTGGATTAAAAGCATATGCTTCATCCTTTTTCACTAAATGTGTACAACCCATATTTGCTCGTATTTCTCTCGGAATAAAACCAGTTAAACCACCTTGATGATGTTCTTTATATTCAAGAGGATAACCCTGCGCATCGTACTCTGATACACCTCTCTTGAAAACATTCTCAAGTGAATTACCTACTTTAAGAGCACTTAAAAATGCTGCATTGACCATCGCACATTTGGCATGTTTTTGTACCATTTCTTCATCATTCGTGAGAAGGACATCACGAGACAGTGAAACAATTAATCCGTTTCTTCTACCGCAGATTCCTACAAGAGCATAATTTTCTAAGCGATTGCCTGCCATAACTGGATGTCTATGTTTTAACGCTCTTTCATCAAAAGCTATTAAAATAGTAATAGGCTCAATATTATGACTCCAAAGCTTATTAGAAATCTCTCCTGCAAGCTCGTATTCACTGATACCCTTCCTTAAGTTCTTACAAATATCTTCAATAAGAATGGCAGTCTCATAACTAAGCTTTTTATACTCCTCACGATCGTAAGGAGTCATAACTGTTCGTAATTTAAAAAGTTCTCTTTCTAACTCAGCTTCTGTTGCCATGTTTAACCCTTCGGTAATCTGCTTGACAACTACATCTCTCTGTTGTGGTTCATCCCACGGAAATGCAATAGCTTCTACAGCTGGATTTGAGTCCAGCTGCTCGTTATAGAGTCGATTGATTTCAATATTTTCACTCACTAAGCAAATCCGGTCACGAGTTATAAAGAGACTTCCACATGCCACTACTGATGCAAGACCGATAAAGCCTCTTCCTCGTGTGACATAGCTGAAATTAGCTTGCGTTTTTATTTCAATGCCATCGAAGCCTTTTTCCTTTAAAATATTTCTAATGGCTTGTATTTTATATGAAAAATCATCTTCTCTTCTCATAGCACACTATCTCAAAATATACTTTCTGATAATCTGAACTAACTCATCATACCCTTGATAAAACTGTGTTAACGTATCAATGACTGCGCCATATTGATCAAACTCTTCTACTGTCATTCCATCAACTTCGTACGAATTTACGAAAGCAGGAATCGAAAGAAGTTGATTCATGTAATTTACATCTACAGGAATATCTATCTGCTCTTTGATTTCGACGTTACTTCCATTAATTTTTTTCTGGAATCCTGCTGGAATCGTCGCCAATAGGTCGCCTCCTACAAGCGCTGTCCAGTGATGAATATTTCTGAAAGCAGCAGTCAGTAACTTTGTTTTGTAGTTTCTTTCTTTATAGATCTCATAAAACTTCTTAGCACAAGCAATACCTGCCCACTCTAGAGCTTCTGGCTCAATAAGTCTATCTTCAGACTTAATTACTTTTTTAATATAATCATCTGTTCTTCCAATCATAATCGTACAAACCGGTGTGATTTCGGAATTGTCTTTTCCTTCTTCTTCACGGCGCTTTAACCCTCGTTCTACAGCCTCTGCAACAGCAACAGCTTGAGGGACACTAAAGCACACTGTAGCGTTAATTGATATACCATGGTACGTAGCTTCTTCAATAGCCTTTACACCTGCTGATGTTACCGGGATTTTCACCTGAATATTCGGAGCGAGGCTTGCAAAGTGAAGTGCCTGCTTCAACAGTAGGTCTGGATTTTTACAGTACTTCGTGTTTGTCTGCATCGAAATACGTCCAGTTCCTGTTTTAGGATCAAAAATCGGCTCTAATTTCTTCGCACCATCTAAAGCCATCTTTTCAATCATCAGCCAAGCAATATCATCTTCCGTTAAAGTTGGATTTTCCTCGATGATTCTAATTATTTCTTTTTCATATAGTGATAGATTGTTCTCTAACACCGTTTTTACAATAATAGGATTTGTCGTAGCTCCGACACAATTATTTTCTAGAGCATAGTCTAATTCCTTCAGGTCACAAGAATCATTCCAGAATTTCGTGTCAAATTTTTCGCTCGTCTCATTTAAAACGCTTAATTTATTTACATCTGTTAAAACAGTCATGTTATGTACCTCCTTAGTATTTACATACCTCTGCATTTAAAAATTTCCCTAAAACGAGAAGTTCCTCTTTAATATCTTTATAAGTAACGATGAAATGTGGCTCCCAGCCATCTTTTACACTTTGATTTACAAAATCGATGGATGATGATTCGGTTTTTAGTACTAATGATGTGCCAAGGAATTGTTGCTCTTTATCCAATATTTCCCCATTTGCTATGAAAAATCTTATAGAGCCGTCTGGCTTCCGACCAACTCTGAACACAGTTGCCTCTTTGGATGGCTTACAGCCAAATTCCATCGTAGGTCCTATTTTTCTATTAGGATGGACACCCACTTGAGCACCTTTACTAGGATGGGCTAAGCTACAAGCAGCCGTTCCACAATGCCAAAACGTTACCGTGTTTTCTTCTTTATCTAAGGAAACTGGATCTCCAAAGAACACACTTTCATTTGATAGCTTAATCCCAATAAGCATCGAGATGGCACCATAGGCATCCGCCTCACAAGCAGCAGCTACTAGATTGTCGTTTAGCATACCTAGTACGCCACATACAGGTGTTCCATATTCTACGAATAAATCTGGCCAGCACCTAGAAGAAACGGCCGCAATATCGTTTTCTTTTACAAAGTCTGTGTATGCTTTATACAGACGAACAAAATCAGTCACATTTTTTTCAGGCATTGCTCTCAGGTTTACCATTTTGTCTTCTGCTTCCCTCATGGATTCAGCACAATCTTCATAGGAAAGATTTTTAGCCCTTTGTAAAAGCTCTCGAACTTCTATAGCTACATGCTTCATGCCGAAATATCTTGAAATTTCAGCATCAAGTCCTCGGCCAAATCCAAAACCTTGAGGCGTGTGACCGATGGAAGCTAATGTCATGGAACGTAATTCCTTTTTAAGTCTGGCTGCTGCTACAACAGACTTGATTTTCTGAAACACCACTTCATCCGACGGTGCTCCCCAAATATACTCGAACCTTTCTTTGCCTAAATGGTGCATAAGATTTCCTGCTGAATACGCCCCTGTTAAGGAATTTAATCTAAGTCGACCTCCGTCTATTACAGGCTCTTGCAGTGTCCAAAGTAATACATCTGCATCAAGTCTTCTTAAGATCTCTGCCGTATACTCAGAGTTAGCAAACGCATTGTTTTGAAGAATGATTAAGTCACATTGCTTATCATCAATGAACTCAACCAAATCAGGAATGGTTAAAAGAGGAGCCGACGGACACTCGATGTCCTCGGCTACTTTGTTTAATAGTTCTACTGACATATTAAATTGCGAATCTATACTTTCTTTATGAAATGTTGGTACGCCAATTGGTAAGTACAGTGCTTTAAAAGTTTTCATGGTCTACTCCTTTGCTGTTTCGTCCCAAGCGTTTCTAAATACGGACAAACCATAAGTTGAAAATGGGTGTTCCATAGCATCTTTATAAATTTGAAGGCCACAAGTGACAATGTGAGCACCTGCCACAGCAGCATCCTTAATTTGCTTGCCGTTTCTTAATGCCGCAACAATGATTTCGGTCTTAAAGTTATATGTTTTGTACACATCCACGATCTCTTGAATATACTGAGCACAATCGTCACCATTGTTTTCTTTCCAACCAACAAACGGTGAAACGAACATCGAATTTATTTTACCTGGCATTATAGCCTGAGACGTTGAAAATACTAATGTGACATTCGTTCTTACACCCTCAAGCTCTAGCTTTCTTGCCGCTATAATGCCTTGTTCTGTACACGGAATTTTGATAATAAAGTTTTCACATATAGCTGCATATTCCTTACCTTCCGCATACATGTCTTCCCATTTGTCTAAATGAGGATTAATTTCGATTGAGATAGGAAACTTGTCCTTTCCTTCAATACCTTTCTCTTTAACCCAATCCGACATTTCTTTAATCACAGTTTTGAACGGTTTGCCGCTTAATTTAATATGCTTAGGGTTTGTCGTCACACCATCAATACCTAAATATTCATATGCGTAATTAATTTCATCTAACTTGGCACTATCCAAAAAGTATTTCATCACTATTCTCCTTACTGAGCTTTTTATTTTGTTATAGAGTCAAATAATGTTCTGAACGATGAATCTTTTCTATAAAATACAGGTATATTACCAAGCTCAGCCGGGACCGTTACCGTTCCACCGCTATAGCTTTGTTTGCTAAATAAGTGAATCCATTCGTCTTCAGGCAAATACACTTCCCACTCTGTAACATTTGCCTCGTAAACGGGAGCAACAAGTAAATCTCGTCCAAACAGATATTCATAAGCTATATCCAAGCTAGCTTCATCATCATAGTGCATGAACAATGGTCGAATAGCTCCTATACCTTTTGTTGCATTTTCCTCTATGACGTGTTTGATATATGGCAATAACTTTGTTCTCAAATGTGAAAATACAGCAAATTGCTTTAAGCAGTTATCACTTTGATCGTATTGGAAGTTCTCATCTGGTCTGTTCCCTTCATGCGTTCTCATGTAAGGAGTAAATACAGCATACTCTAGAGATCTCAGCATAAGCTCCTCTGTACGTACGTTTCCAAACAGAGACGTATACCCTCCAATATCAAAATGTGTGAGTCCATTTCCAAGAAGTCCTAATGATATTGCTGCCGGTATCGTTGACGCCACACCGTCATGGATAGTAAAATCAACGCTTTGGTCACCAGCCCACATTAGAGTGCAATATTTTGCATTCCCTACGCCTCCGGCACGCATAAAGTAGACAATCTCACCTAACTTACCGCTTTCTTCAACCGCCTCGTAGTTGCATCTTGCCCAAAGAGCAGGATACTCATTGTGCATTTCACGTCCCGTTTTGCCATTGTAAAATACCGCATCTACTGGAATATACTCACCAAAGTCAGCCATCCAGCCGCTAATACCTAAATCAATCATGTTCTTTTTAATAATTTGCTTGTACCATGCCATTGCTTCAGGGTTTGTAAAATCCATTGTTCCACAGAAGAATTCACCGAAATCAGCAATGTAAGCTTCACCTTCGGAATTTTTAATAAAAAATTCATGTTCCAAAGCATAATTAAACAAATCTGTTCCTTCTAACAAATACGGATTGATATATGCCATGAAGCGGATATTGTCTTTTGCTAAATCATCTAATAATCTCTCAAACTCAGGATAAGCTTCATCACTCTTCTCCCACTTCCAGAACAATCTCTTTCCAAAGGATGTGATCTTTTTGCCTACCCAATCCTGACACCACACAGCATTAACATTAATGCCGTATTGCTTAGCCTGTTTAACCTTTTCATACACCACATCGGTCCCACCTTGCATCCCGATAGTTACACCATCTAGTAACCAGTCAGGTAACATAGGTTGCGTACCAAAGCTCTCCGTGACAATGTCAATCATATTAAGGAATGATGTACCCGATTCAATGCATATTGAATTTGGTTTTCCCCATACACAAATCTGTGTCGACTCATCGTCTGAAAAATCAAAGTCACTATAGTAAGACGTATCCATATGAAAGATATATTTAGAGTCTGATATAAAAGTAGGCTGTGGATAATTCGTCGTATAATAATCACCACCACCGATTCCTATTTGATCTGCCTGGAATGTGATTAACGTGTTCCGATCTCGACCGACTCCTGGTTCTGATGTCCATATAGGGAAGTTACGCCCTTTAAGATTTAAGTATGAAAATTGCTCCCCACAACCGAAGAACCTCTCATCTTTTCGTGAGTTCAGTACGAAGAACATACGGTTGATATTGTCATCCGTTTCTATTTCATCAATGACAAAGCGATTGTCTTGCACCGTCATTCTTAATTGGACTTTATAGTCACAGTTGCTAAAGGTAACAAGGTCACCATTGAACTCAACATGTTTTAACGGAACTTTTTCAATAGTTTTATCATTTATTTTAAAATCACCGTAATGTTGTTTAATAGTTTCTTTACCTATTCCCACATACATAAATGGACTGTTTTCTCTATGCTCGATAACGGCCACGCCGTTGCTATAAACCGAAAAGGAATTACCTTTTTTTACAAGCTCCATAGTACACCTCTTCAAAATATTATTAAGATTCAGTCTTTTGTTGGTATTCAGCCAGCGACATTAACCTGCTGCTGGCATTTTTTCCTCTTGTTCTTTGTTTAATTTTTCTACTTTCTTGTTAACCTTCATAAACGACCAAACAAGAACAGCGGTTAAGATAAAGATAACAAGTGTGATTGGGCGCTTGAAGAATATCAAGAGATCGCCGTCATAAATAATCATACTATTTACAAAGTTTTGCTCCATAATAGGCGCTAAAATCATACCAAGCATAATCGGGATAACGGAAACATCTAGCTTCATTAAAATGTAACTGATAACTAATACTCCCATCATTAAAATAACTTCATATACAGAACCGTTTGCCGCAAAAGCACCTGCAAAACAAAATGTGATAATAAGAGGCCCAAGATAGCTATATCTAACTTGAACAATTTTCGCCACATGTTTAGTGAACAGCAATCCAATTAAATATAGTAATATGTTAGCAATTAAGATACCGAATATAATGGCATAAGCTGTCGCACCTTGCTTCGTAAACATAGTTGGTCCAGGAATAATACCATGTAAGATAAAAGCTCCAAGTAAAATAGCTGTTACACCGTCACCTGGGATCCCTAGTGTAAGAAGCGGAATCATGGATGTTCCAACGACTGTATTATTACTAGCTTCTGCTGCTGCAACTCCCTCTAGACTGCCTTTTCCAAATTCCTCTGGATGCTTCGATGTACGTTTCGCTTCGTTATAACATAGAAATTGTGCCACACCACCGCCGACTCCCGGCATAGTTCCAATTAGGGATGCTATTCCTGTTGAACGAAGTATGGCTGGTATAATAGACTTTCTCTCCTTATTTGTAATACCTTCTTTATCAATTTTTGAGATATCACCCATGGCACCCTTCGTATTAATAAAGTCTCGCGCTTTAATCAACACTTGCGTAAGCGCGATAAAGGCAATCATAGCCGGCATGATTGATAGTCCTTCATAGAAAAGCATGGTATCAAACGAAAATCTGGATACTCCGGTAACAACATCCAGCCCAATGACTGAAATAAATAATCCTAATAACCCTCCGATAATTCCTTTAAAGATATTGTCTCCACTCACACCTGCAATTAACGAAAGACCTAAAATAGCAAGTGCAAAATACTCTGTCGACGTAAAGCTAGATACCATTTTTGAGATCAGTCCTGATGTAAATAGCAGGATTATGGCTGCTATAACACCACCAACTACTGAAGCAAATAGCGATACGTCTAAGGCTTTTTTTACCTTTCCTTTTTTGGCTAGGGGATACCCATCAAAAGTAGTGGCTATGGCGGCATTGGTTCCAGGTGTATTTAACAAAATGGCACTGATGGAACCACCATACATACCTCCTATGTATACAGCCAGCAAGGCAATGATTGCCGTTGATGGTGAGGTGAATGAATAAGTTAGGGGCAACAGCAGTATGATACCAAGTGTGACTGTAAGACCAGGAATACATCCGACAATCATTCCTAATACTAAAGATAAGAAGATAACGATAAAATTATTTAGTGTTAAAACCTCAATTAAACCACTTATAATTGTTTCCATGACTTAACCTCCAAACATAGGGAGAGTAATATTAAAAATCTCGATAAACAGGTAATATACGCCTACCCCTCCAAGTACGGTAAATCCGTAAATAAAAGGTTTTCTTTCGCCAAGAGCATACAGCATAAGAGGTAACACGATAACTACAGCTAAGATAAACCCGAAAGTCAGCATAATAGTGCCAAACAAAAGTATGATTCCGAGTATGATGAGTGCTGCTTTTTCGACCTTAAAATTAAATTCAATAATTTTTTCTTTTTTAAACACAAGACTTTGAATGATTAATCCAATCGAACAGATTAATGTGCCCCATAGTACAATATAAGGGATTATACGAGGGCTCGGACCACCATTGTCATACGCTGGAATTGATACTTGCGAAGGAACTAGCAGAATAAAGATAATGCTGAATATAGCAAAGACTATTCCACTGGTTAAATTAGTGCGAATTTTCATTTGAAATTCCCCCAAGAATTGATTGGAAAACAGGGAATTACACTATTAACGACTGTAATTCCCTTTTGATTGTTTAATAGAGTACGCTTTTCTACTTACCGCTAAGCAATTTAAACGCTTCGTCTGCCTTTTTAATTCCAGATTCTAATGCTGCTTGAGCATCATCTCCATAAATTTCAAAACGGTTTAGACCAATTTCTGCAATCCACTCATGGTATTCTGGTTCATTCCAAACTGCTTTACTGATTTCAATAACTTTGTCAGCCCACGCTTGATCCATTCCAGTACGACCAGCAAGGAAGCCACCAGCAGGTACAATTGAACTAGAATAATCTTTGTTAGCATCAAGTGCCGTATGCTTGTTAGTCACTAAACCAGGAACACTCACAGGACCATTAGGATCTACTAACCCTTCGTAACCGTTTTCAGAGAAAGCTAACAGTGGAATTAAAGTACCTGCTTCAACTTCCTCCATACCTGCTTGTGTTGTTCCGATAAATACGTCAACTTCACCAGATACAAGACCTTGCTTTTGTGCAGCACCACCATCATAGCCAACAACTGTTACTTTTCCACCATCAACTGCTAGCAAAGCACCAAGCGCTAAATGAGGATCAGAAAGTGGATTTCCACCTGACATTTTCAAAGTGCCAGCTTTTGCTTTTTCAATTACATCGTCAAGAGTATCCCCAGGATTACCATAAAGAATCCAAGTTCTATCATCTACATACGCTAATGGCTTGAATGCACTTAAATCATAAGGAACGTCCTCAGTGCCGTATTTTTTACCAAATTCATGTCTGTAAGCGTTACCATAACCAAGTAAAAATAATTCTTTTTTATCAGGATCCACATTCTGGAAGTAAGCTGCTCCAACAAATCCGTCCCCACCAGTTTTTTGTTCTACAACGAACTCATACTCTGGATATAGATCGCCCGCAACCTTTCCATACTTTCTAGCGATAGCATCAGCTGTCCCACCAACACCGTAAGGAACTATGATCTTAACTGTTTCCTTCTTTCCTGATGCGGAGCCTGACTTTGCTTCGCCAGACGTGCCTTCGCTCTTTTGCTGGCATCCCACTGATGCAACCACTACAACCAACGCCATTAGTAATACTAACCCCACCTTGAGAAATCTTTGCATGAAACCTTCATTCCTTTCTCTTTTTGATATGTATTTATTATGGCAAATTTGCCATTTACCACCTAATTAATGAGCTTGTCCCTCTGCGTATACTCTCTGTATCCACCGACATTATAGAACAGTTTTCTAAGCGCTAAGGCTGCTGGTCCGATGGCACTGCTGTTTGGATCTAAATTGGAAAGCCTTATAACAGCCTTCGTATTTGCTCCTAGATAATCGTTTACCCTGCTGTTAATCATCTTAAAAATCTTAGGCTGACTGAATATCACTCCGTAAACACACACATAGTCAGGGTTTAGTAGAATAATTGTGTTAGCTAATGACTTAGCGAAATAATCATAGCGCTGTTCAAAAATTGAAGTAATTGGTTCATCTTTTATTTCTAGTAATTCATTAACGCTTGTATAATCAATCATAGAGAGATTTTTATTAATAATGAGATGGCTGTACTTTGTTCCGAGTTTTTCAATATCCTTAACAATTCCTTTTTCCGAGATTAAGGACTCGAGACAACCCTTTCTGCCACAGCGGCAAGACGTATCAGCATCCATATCTACAATGGTGTGACCAATCTCTCCAGCCTTATGATCAGAGCCTTCAATGATCTTCCCACCTTGGACAATGGCCATACCTAAGCCCGGACCATACTTAACGAACAGAAAGTTTTCACTAGTCTCTCTAGAACTAAAGTCCATCTGCATCATCGCTAGCGCCTTAACGTTATTACTCATCACAGCTGTCAAGTTAAGCCTGTTGCTGATTTGAGACTTAATGTAATCGATATTAATACTATCCATTTCACCAATATAGCCTATACCTATGCCCAAAACAGATTTTCTCTCTATTCCATTGGTCCATAAAAGATAAAGTGCTTTGTCTACTATCATTTCTATAGTTTCATCAATGTTAACGCTTTCATCCTGAGCAAGCTCGTGCACATACATATCAACAGTTTCACCCATGACATTAGTTACTAGCAAGGTTATATAAGTTTCAGCAATTAACAATCCAAGAACAAAGCCGTAATCCTTGTTTAGCTCTAATAGAATCTTATTTCTACCGACAAGTCCGGTTTCCTGGTTACCTGTTTCAACAATGAGATTCTCGTCAATCATGTCAGAAATAATCGATGAAACAGCTGCTTTTGTTAACCCTAATTGATCAGATATATCTTTACGGGAAATGTCTCTTTGATTTCTCAAGATTTTTAAAATGTTGCTTCGATTTTCGATTTTTACATTCCTTTGATTCAATCCTCTTTCAATCAACTTGGTCCCTTCTCCCGAAAACATGATATTATAAACCCTTGTGTTAAATACCTTTAATTCATCTTTTAAACTAATTAATATTTCCCATAAAACCTCTATTTTATAGGTCTTTTTCTTTACTTATTTCTTTTGGTTAACACAGTTAACTAATTACAATCTCATTGTATATTCAGGTGAAATTGAAGTCAATGATATCCGAAGTAGTTTTTTGTGCCTTTTCCACAACCTTCACAACTTGGTCACAAATTACGACAAATGAGGACTGCACAATTAGAAAACATAAAAAAAATCCCATCTAGTTATAGATAGGATTTCTTACGAAGTATGTCAAAGTTATTTGCAATACTATATAAAAGAAACAGTAATTCCATATTCAGAAAATGACTGATTCATTACTTTTTTTGCTTCTTCTTGATCATCTCCATGAATTTCCAATTTGTACTCTTCACCTTCAAGTAAGGATACACTTAAACCTAAAAAGCTCTTTACATCAATAGTTCGCGTTGGAGTATGTAGCACAATACTTGATTTAAAGTTATTTGCAGTATGAACAATGTTCACCATTTTTCTTCCATCGATTGCCCCTGTTTCTAAACCTTTTGAAGATTTAATAGCATCTGTAATTCTATTTAAAACCATTCTATCAACTTCCTCCTAGACTATTATTTATTATTAAAACTCAAACGCATTATGAATATAAGCCCAATTTAACTTTTTAGCGAAAGAGAGTCAAGAAAAGGGGCTTAGCACAGTAACGTATATACATCGAATAAATCACCGAAAATGTACATTGATCAGAAAAATTCTATGAAACCCGTCGTCATTATTCACAAATCCGCTTTTGCATAGAAAATCCACGAAGTTCCTTCGAGATAAAAGAAATTCTAATTTTCATATGTTGACTATGTACCCTTAAACAGAAAAAAGATAGCTAGATCTCTCAGCTATCTTTCGGTCGTTACTTTGTTTATTCTTTTAAGTTTTTAAAACTTCTCTTCATATTCGCATCCTTAATTTGCTTCAGTTGTTAGCAACATGTACCCATGTACCCACCACTGCATTGTCTTTTGTTCCTATAAGATGAAAGTCTGTATTCTTACTTTGTAATCTACTGACCTTGACCTAAAGAATATCCTCTTTCGCCGTTAAACTTATAGAGGTTTTCGATTTTTATGAAATCTAAATTCGCTTCATCTATTCTCTGTAATAACTCTATAATTTCATTGTTATTTGCATTTTCCGGATCTTTTAATTCGAAACGGCATCGCCAGTGGTCTGTTGTAAATGTTTCAGGGAAACCTTGTGGATATACTTTTACCCCTCGATTAGTAATAACGGCTAACTTAAAAGTTGGACCTGCCAACTGTTCTAGCTTCTGACCAAGCTCGTTAGGTGTAAGTTCATTGTTAAAAAGAAATACATCCACACCATCTAATTGGCGTACGACATCGGGTTTAGGACGATTCATTACTTCTGGATTGATCCGAGCTGCCTCATCTGCAGACTCGATCTGATTATATTCTACTGGTGTATAGGTTGTTGGCTTTTTACCTAATCTTTCAATAACAGCTTCTGCAAACTCTATAGTACCAACTGAATGCCCACCCTTGGCAATATCCCCCGTGTGAATACCATCTTCTAATGTTTTTAACCATGCGTTATGAATTCGCGCAGCCACTTCCGGCTGATTAATATGTACAAGCATCATAATGGCACCGTTAATAAGCCCGGATGGGTTAGCTATGCCTTTCCCTGCAATATCCGGAGCACTACCATGAATCGCTTCGAACATGGCAACTTGATCTCCAATGTTTGCAGAACCAGCAAGACCCACACTCCCTGTTATTTGAGCCGCTACATCAGATGCAATATCTCCATAAAGATTTGGCATCACTACAACATCAAAGACCTCTGGTGTATCTGCTATTTTTGCCATTCCAATATCTATAATCCAATGCTCTGTCTCTATTTCAGGATATTCCTCGGCAACCTCTTTGAACACTTTATGGAATAGCCCATCTGTTAATTTCATGATGTTATCTTTCGTAAAGCATGTTACTTTTTTTCGGTTATTTTTTCTTGCATACTCAAACGCATAACGCACAATCTTTTCCGTGCCGGGACGGGTAATGAGCTTAAGACATTGAACCACTTCCGGTGTTTGCTGATGCTCTATCCCTGCATATAAATCCTCTTCATTTTCACGAATGATAACAAGATCCATGCTCGGATGCTTCGTTTCAACGAACGGTGCATAAGACACGTTGGGTCTTACATTTGCATATAAGCCTAATGTTTTACGAATGGTTACATTTAAACTTTTATACCCTCCGCCTTGAGGTGTTGTAATAGGAGCTTTTAAGAATACTTTCGTACGTCTAAGAGATTCCCAAGCGTCTTCTGATATGCCAGATGTATTACCTGATAAATATACTTTTTCGCCAATATCAATAAACTCAGGTTCAATCATTGCTCCAGCGTGCTCCAAAATTTTCAGGGTAGCATCCATTATTTCGGGACCAATGCCATCACCTTTTGCTATAGTAATTGCTCGTTTTTGTGTCATGGATAGAATTCCCCTTTCAAAAAAACTCCATATATATCATAAGTTTTTGACTATTTTTTACATCAAAAATCTTAATCCCCACCTAATATTGTCTTATTACGCGTCCCTCGTATATATCTTCTATACCACAATTATCACTAACTGAAGAAATCTCTATAATTTTAGATAAAAGAGTTTCCTCAACAATAGAGTTTATATGCAAAAAATCTTTGATACCTAACTCAGTCTCTTCATGTTCCACATAAGTTTTTAATTGATAATAATTGATTGCTGATGTAACAATTTCTTTAATACATTCTTCATTTGTGTTATTAAAGTACCCCATTTTATCTATTGTGTTTTTTACAAAATCCTTTAAATTAGAGTTCATACATATTCTCCTTAACACAAATCCCCTTATTTAAAACGAACAGAGTGGATAATTTCATAAATCAGATAGTTCACCAAAAACTTTGTTTGTTTTTAACGAGATCCTACATAAAAACAGACCTTCAAAACCTGGAAATGATCCCATACAAAATATTTTGTATACTAGGTGATTTTGGTTATCGTCCATTTTTGTCAGACTTTTTCACTGTATCATGTTCTCCTAATTCTCTTCAACCGTACTCCCTTCTAGAACTGTTATCTACATTTTGTTACTTAGTCTGACATACCCTCGAGCAGTTCATACTTGAGCCAAACAATCAGTACGATTCTATAACACCGTAAGGTAAAAAAAAACAATGTTACTTTACCCTTCCCATCAGTCAAATGAAAGAAAAGAGGTGAGTTACTCGCACTGTATTGTTTGTCTATTTTACTTGAAAAGGCTTTGCTTTAGTAAAGTGAGCATATGGTAACAACTCGTTCGGAGTGCCTTTCCAAATAGCTTTACCACTCTCCAAGTAAATAATTTCATCAGCAAGAACTTTAGCATCCTCCTGATCATGCGTGACAAAAATAGATGTAATGCCGGTTTGTTTTAAAATTTTTCTCAGGTCATCTCTAATTTGTATTTGTAGGTATGTGTCTAGATTACTAAATGGCTCATCAAAGACTAGTAGCGATGGAGCAGGCGCAAGTGCCCTAGCTAGCGCTACACGCTGTTGCTGACCACCACTTAACTCATATGGATAACGGTCTTTATACTTTGAAAGATTGACTAAAGATAGCATTTCTTCAATTCGTTCTTGCTTTTGTTTTCGGCTCATTTTCCGTAAGCCGTATTTTATATTATTTGAAACAGTCATGTGAGGAAATAAGGCATAGTCTTGAAATACCATCCCAACCTCTCTTTTTTCAGGTGGGATATAATGAACACCATCGACAATTGTTTTATTATTTATTGTAATTGAACCAGCACTAGGAACTTCTAATCCAGCAATTAGTCTTAAAATGGTACTCTTTCCACTCCCACTCTCTCCAAGGATAGAGATTATCTCTCCCTTTTCAATATTTAAGGAAAAATCCTTGATAGTTGGTTCACTACTGTTTTTATAATGAAATTCTAGATTTTTAATTTGTACAAACATCAGTTTTGCCCCCCCTTATCAAGCACCTTATGAAAGAAAAAGATACAAATTCCACTTATTAAAATGATTAGCATGGAAGCAGATGCCGCTTCACTTATCATTTCATCATTCGCATAACGAAATGCCTTTGTTGCTAACGTGTGAAAATTAAATGGTTGCAATAGCATAGTTAGTGGCAATTCTTTTAAAATATCTACGAAAACAAGTATAAAGCCACCGAATATTGCTCCTCTTACCATTGGAATGTCAATACGGAAAAATGTTTTTAAAGTTGATGAACCAAGAACTCTTGAGGCTTCTGTAAAGCTCGTACCCACCTTTTCAAATCCTGCTTCAATAGAATTATATCCGACAGCAAGAAACCGAATAACATACGCCGAGATTAACATAACAACACTCGTTCTAAGTACGACTATAGGATCTAAGTCAAAGGCTGCTGAAAGTGAATAAATCCATCGATCTACTGCTAAAAAAATGGTAATGATTCCAATAGCAATAATGGAACCTGGTACAGAATAACCTAGAATGGTGATTCTAGAAAATACTTTCGGAACTATTCCGTGATGAATACGAGTATAATTGGCAATAATTAAAGCCACTGTCACAACTATAAAAGCTGATATAGATGCAGCAAAAAATGAATTTTTTATTAAGGTGAAGAATTCAACCGTTAAAATCCTTTCATACGTCATAAATATCCAATGAATCAATTGAACGAATGGGATGAAAAACGCAAAAGCAAAGATACTTCCACAATAACTGAGTGCTACCCAAGCTTTTGGTCCGCTTAACTGCCTTGGTTGAATCGGCCTTACCTTTGTAGTCGAATAGCTAAAGCGTTTTCTCCCTCTTATCAGCTTTTCAAAAACTAATACAATAATGACTATAATCATAAGAGTACCTGCTAGTTTAAACGCTGAATCAATATCATTCATCGCAAACCACGTTTGAAAAATAGCGGTAATAAACGTTTGAATCCCATAATACTTTACAACACCATAATCGTTAATTACCTCTAACATGACTATGGTAACACCACCTATTATGGCTGCTCTTGAAATGGGAAAGATGACCCGGAAGAAAATCTCAAAAGAATTCCCACCTAACAGTCTTGCATTTTCAATAATAGATGATGACTGATTTTCAAAGAAGCTCTTTGTTATGACGTATACATATGGGAAAAGAAACATAGTAAAAATAAAAATGCTGCCTTCCATTGACATAATATTGAAATACTTTTGATCTACTAAAATATTAAACTGGTTTCTAAGTGTGGACTGAATAATACCGGTATAGTTTAGGATCCCATGGTACGTATAAGCACCAATAAAAGGAGGTATCGCTAGAGGTAAAATTAACCCCCACCTAAAGAAATCCCTTAAGGGGAACTTGTAAACCGTTACAATCCATGCCAAACTTGTTCCAATAAAAGTTGTGAAAACACCAGTAAAAACCATTAAAATAACAGTATTGAAAACAATATCCAATAATAAATACTCTTTAATATGCTGCCAATTCTCATTTGGTACTGCAAAAAAGTTGGCTGCAATTAAGAGATTAGGTAGTAAGATAAATAAAACAAATAAAAAACTTAATACTGCCCACATATTCACTTGGCGCCTTACTTGCTGTATAACTCTCACAATGCCACATCCTTATAACTACTAATCCCATATAACTCTAAGCAACTTTGTCACTCTATAAATAGGTTCAAAAACAATTATACAAAAAAGTTAAATGAAAGTGAATTTCAATATCAATGAAATGTGCAAAACCGTACCACATAAGTGTGATACGGTTTTTGCAATCATCATTTAATTATTTCCAACCAACTTCATTGAAAATTTGAATAGCACGAGCATTGTTATCACCTAGGATTGTTAAGTTAATATCTTGCTCTTTAAACTCGCCCCATGACTTTAATGTCTCAGACGCTTCAACAGCTTCGTTTACAGGATATTCATTGTTACCTTCAGCAAACACAGCCTGTGCTTCTTCAGCTGTTAAGAACTCTAAGAACTTAATGGCATTATCAACATTTTTCGCATGCTTAGTCACTGCTGCACCACTAATATTAATATGAGCTCCCGTTGTGTCTTGGTTCGGGAAGAATACGCCTACTTGCTCACCAATCTTAACATCTTCCGGATTATCAGAGTTTAATAGTCTTCCTACGTAATATGTGTTAGAAATAGCGATATCGCCTTCACCAGCAACTACAGCTTTTACTTGGTCCGTATCTCCACCTTGTGGATCTCTTGCCATGTTAGCTAATACACCTGCTGCCCATTCTTTTGCTGCTGCTTCTCCATTTAACTCAATTAATGAAGCTAATAGAGATTGATTATAAATATTTTCAGATGAACGAATTAAAATCTTGCCTTGCCATTTTGAATCAGCTAAATCTTCATATGTCGATAAATCTGATGGATTCACACGATCCTTTGAATACACAATAACACGTGCACGCTTTGTTAAACCAAACCATTGATTATCCACATCACGTAATTTCTCAGGGATATTTGTCATTAACACGTCGCTACTAACAGCTTGTGTTAAACCACGTTCCTTTAACTTCGCTAAATTTCCAGCATCAGCTGTTAAAAATACGTCTGCCTCTGTCGCTTCACCTTCACGGTCCAGACGCTCCATTAGCTCATCGCCTTTACCTTCAATAACGTTTACTTCTATACCTGTTTGTTCTGTAAAACGCTTGTAAAGCTCTGCATCTGTATCATAATGTCTGCTTGTATATAAATTTACTACACCTTTATCAGTAGCTTCTTCTGAACTCACAGATGTATCTTCACTTGCAACTGTATTCTCTTCAGTTGTTTTCTCTGGTTCAGTCGTAGCTTCATCTGACTGTCCACAACCAGCTGTAAATATTAATGCAAATGAGATTAAAGTAAATAGTAAAAACTTTAGTGCCTTATTCATGCTTCATAATCCCCCTATGTAATAAAATCTTTTTCAACTAACAATGATATTCATTATCAGTTAAGCTCACAATAGGAATTATAAACGCAAATGATAATCATTGTCAACTAGTTTTTGTGCGTTTTTATCATTTTAATAGGAAATATAAAATAAAACCTTTAAAAATTATTCTAAAGTCTTTGACTGGATTACAGGTCCATAAAGTCTCTCCTGCAATATGCGAACTACGTTACCTCTATATCTGTCTAGAGTTGCCAGTCATACTTTTATAATAGAGAAAACTTAATCGATCCTTAATTAAGGAGGAATCTTTCTGTTGAGAGCACATATAAAAAAAGAGTAACGTCTTAGGCTACTCTAAATTGATATTAAAACGTTAGTAATTATCTTATGTGTTGTTATTTCTATAGATGCTGTCGCATTTCCTCGCGCTGGACATGTCGAGGAGTTGCTTCGACGTCGATAGTTAAAACGAAGTAATGAGTCTCCCCAACCACATACGAGCACCTGAGACCCTCAGCAACCTCACGGATTGCTGAGGACCAATGGTATGTCAAACTGATATTATAAGGCTATCTTTACTTAGAACTTCCCGTTTATCTTTGCTCGTGATAACAGTCGTGTTAGTCAGTATTCATATACCTCTCTCCAGCAATTCCTGGTGAAGTCATTTCATTTGGGTCTAGAATAGCATCAAGTTGTTCTTCTGTTAATAATTGTCGTTCTAAAATCACTTCTTTAATAGTTAGACCTGAAGTCATAGAATCTTTGACTAAACTAGCTGCCATATTGTAGCCTATATGAGGATTCAGAGCCGTAATAATGCCAAAACTTTTTTCTACATACTCTTTACATATTTTCCGATTCACAGTGATTCCTTTTATAGCATATTTATAAAACACATCTATACTATTTCTCATGATTTTTAAAGATTGAAGTAAATTGAATATAATCGTGGGCCCCATTACATTTAACTCAAATTGTCCGGCTTCGCACGCTAAATGAATGGTGTGATCATTTCCATGTACCTGGAAACACGTTTGATTCATAACCTCTACCATCACAGGATTTACTTTTCCAGGCATAATTGATGAGCCTGCTTGTCTCGGTGGCAGGTTAATTTCATTTAATCCCGTAAAAGGTCCAGATGCCATCAAACGGAGATCGTTAGCTATTTTAGATAAATTCGTAGCTAACACTTTAATTGAACCGGATAAGTGTGTGTAAGCATCTGTGTTTTGTGTTGCGTCAACTAAATCGTCGGCGACTTGTAATGGTATTCCAACTTGCTTGGATAGGTATTCTGCTACTTTTTCAATGTACAGTGGCAGTGCATTTAATCCAGTTCCAACAGCGGTCGCGCCCATATTAACATGTAACAACTCCTGAGATGCTTGAGTAATTCTTCGTATATCTCTTTCTAATACACGTGCATAAGCCCCGAATTCTTGCCCGAGCCTTATAGGAACGGCGTCTTGCAAGTGCGTTCTTCCCATTTTTATAACGTCATTAAATTCTTGTTCTTTTTGTTGAAAACCATCTTTTAATACAGCTAAGTCATCAAGGAGGTCTCTCGTTAATTTATATGCTGCGATTCTTAATGAAGTTGGAATTGTATCATTTGTTGATTGTGACATATTCACATGATTAGTAGGGCTGCAATGAAAGTAGTGTCCTTTTTCATATCCTTGTATTTCTAAAGCTCTATTGGCTAACACTTCATTCATATTCATGTTAATAGACGTACCTGCACCACCCTGAATGGAATCAGTGATAAATTGATCAGAAAAGTTTCCATCAATCACTTCTTCAGCTGCTTTTACAATAGCGTGTCCAATTGGCTTCGGAAGAAGTTTTGTGTCCATATTAGCTAATGCTGCGGCTTTCTTCACTTCTGCAAGTGCATCAAGTAATTCTTTATGAACAGGCACTCCGGTGATAGGAAAGTTTTCTAATGCACGTAACGAATGAATCCCATAATAAGCGTTTATCGGTATTTCTTTTTCTCCAAGACTATCTCTTTCGATTCTGTATTCCATTTGATTCATCCCCTATATAAATATCCATAAATAATTCCATACAAAGTAGTATTATATCATTACAGAAAAAGTATGAAACAAGGAAGTGCCTATCTAATAGAAGAAAAGCATGAACAGTGGGGAATAGAGTATTGTTTACATATTAAGGGCGTCTTTCTGACAGCATATTCACCGTCTAGTTTTAAAATTTGTTGGTAGTATGAAAGAACATAAAATGGAAGGGTGCTACTGGTTATTCAGAGGCTGCATCATTGAAAGCGCAAGGCCCTTCCTCAACCCTCGACCAGCTTAAGACGTACCATGCAGAAAGGGCCTTCCCTCCAGAAGGGGACGGCTTAGGACCTCGAGGCATAGGCGTTGGAGCTAGACACTAATCATAGTAAAACTTTGCTTTCTTTAACGTTAAAAAGGAGGTGAAGACAAATTGCCTTCACCTCCTTTTTATATCTTTCTTTAAGAAATAGCGTTCAAAATAACCGAAATCGGTTTCGATTTCTTGTAAAGTTATATTTGTCTAGACTTTACAATTTGAGAATATCGTCAGGTGATGGAAGTGATCGTATACATACTCTCCCGTATTCCCATTAGAATTTTGCCAGGAGTTAAAGAGAACGTAACCCATATGGAAGGGGGTCTTCCATTTTCGTTAATCGCACCTTCAATTTGGAAGGCGGATGTTGCCGTACCAAATATAAACTCCTTTGAAAAATTCATGATTGATCACCAGCATTTTTTATCCTTTAACTGATCCTGCTGAAATACTGCTAATAATATATTTTGAGAAGAATAGGAACGCGACCATAATTGGTACAACAGAAATGGCAATACCTAGATACATCGATCCTAAATTTTGCGCAACTTGTGAGCCTTTTAAGAATCCCATCAATACTGGCAATGTGTATTTCTCTGGTGAGAATAAAATAACTAACGGTAAGATATAGTTATTCCATGATCCAATGAACGTAAAGATCGACATTGTTGCTACTGCTGGCATCATCATAGGCAGTGCTATTGTATGAAAAATTTTCAACTCTCCTGCTCCGTCCATGCGGGCTGCTTCTATTAAGGATGGATGCAACACGGAAGCAAGATATTGTCTTATGAAGAATACTACGAACGGACTAGCGATTGTTGGAACAATTAATGGAATAAACGTGTCCAGTAGTCCTAATGTTTTGTTTAGCTCGTAAAATCCGATTAACCCCAACTGACCAGGAACCATCATCATTAAGAGCATAAAGATAAACATTTGATTTTTTCCTTTAAAATTATAAACCGCAAAACCATACGCAGTTAACGCTGAAAAATATCCACTTAACACGGTGACAGATACGGCAACAATTAAACTGTTTTTAAAACCATTCCATATGTTGACGTAACTCAACATTGTCTTATAGTTTTCTATTAATTCACTTCCCGGTAAGAAAGTAAAACCCATTAAGATATCTTTTGTATCTCGAGTGGCGTTAACAATCATCATGTAAAACGGAATAAAGCTAATAAGCGCTAATAGAATTAAGAGACTGTATATGACTATTTTCGTAAGACGTTTTTTTGCTTCCATTATGCGTTCCCTCTCTTCTTAGTCACTTTTACATCACGATACATCGATTTAAAGGTGATTCCTGAGAAAATTACTGTAATCAAGAACAACATATAAGCAATTGTCGCTGCATAGCCATAGTTGTTGTACCTAAATGCCTGGTTGTATAAATATAGAACCATTGTATTTAAGGAACCATCTGGCTTTCCTAGTCCGTCTGTCAATAGCATCGGCAAGTCGAACAACTGCAAACCACCAATTAGAGATGTGATCATAACATAAAGCATAATTGGCTTCAGCAACGGTAAGGTAATATAAATAAATGTTTGCCAGCGACTCGCACCATCAATGAGTGCAGCCTCATAATACTCTGTCGATATACCTGAAACCCCAGCCATTAACACGATAAAGGTATATCCAAACCACATCCAAGTTAAAATTAAAGCCACGGATACTTGTGCGGTAAATGGTTGGTTTAACCAGTTAATCGGCTCTGAAATCAATCCCAGTTTCAACAAAAATTGATTGATAGATCCATAGTGCCAGTCAAGCATGATATTAAATAGAATCGCAACAGAGCTGATAGTAATTAAGTTGGGTAAATAAAAGATTGCTCGGAAAAATCCAAGTCCTTTGATTTTAAAGCGAAGGTCTGAGAATAATGCTGCTAACAGTAAAGCGATACCTAATTGAAGGGCAAAATTCAAACCCCAAATCTTCCAAGTATTTATGAAAGCTTCTAAAAAGTAGCTGTCAGAAAAAATACGTATATAATTCGCCAAACCTATAAATTCTGGTTTACCGTAGCCCTCATAATGCGTAAAGGTATAATAGAAGGTTAATAGGACAGGATATATATTAAATACGAGAAAGATTGCAAAAAATGGTGCTATAAAATAGTAACCTTTGTAATCTTGTTTTTTCATAATGCACTCCTTCTTTCTTTATGCTGAAAGAAAATGGGATAGAAATGTGAGTATCTATCCCATTCTTTGTATGCTTATAAGTTATTCTGGTGTTTTAATATTTGGATAAGCATTTTTAACTGCTTTATAAAAATCACTAAGTGCTTCTTCTTTAGTCTTTTTGCCTTCTACATATTCAAGAACATGTGAACCCAATAGTGTATCAATTTGTTGGTCATACTTTGTTACAAGACCTGGTTCAATCTTTTGTGCTTGCTCTAGGAAGAATGTGTAGTTATTTTGACCACCTAAGAATGGTTCACTAAAGTCATCTTTAATTTGATTTGTTACAGGAAGGTAAGATAAAACATCTCCCTTTTCTAATGCCCAATCTTTTAAGAATTCTTCGTCATGAGTCATCATTTTTACAAATTCCCAAGCTAATTCTTTATTATCAGAACCGCTGTAGATACCTAACCAAGTTCCACCCCAGAAATAAGGTGCAGGACCAGTTGTTACAGCCCAGTCGCCATTTGTGTTTTCAACATTTGTCTTCAGTACACTGTGTAAGCCCCAAGTTGGTAATGCGTATGAGAACACTTCTGTTTTATTTTCAGCATCTTCTTTTACTTCGTCCCAACCACCGTTATAAGCAATCGGACCATCCATTGCAGCGAACCATGATGGTGACCATTCTGGCGCAAATGCCGTATAGTCCTTCTCACGTAGTTTCTTTGCTTGATCAAAGTAATCTAATTTTGCTTGTGTCATAACTAATTCATCATTTTCATTTACCCATGGTTGTGGATCTTCACTTTTTGAGAACCAACGAATAGCCCCTTCATCTGGGAATAAACGATAACCATCTGCTTTTAGCTTTTCACCTACTTCAAATAGTCCATCCCAAGTAGACATCATGTTTCCAACTTCAGCAGGATCATCTGTTCCAAGAACTTTTTCTGCAATACTACGACGGTAGAAAATTCCACCTGGTGTTGTTTGCCAAGATAATGCCTTAACATTTCCTTCTGAATCTTTCCCTAAATCAAACACGTAAGGAATGTAATCATCTGCCCACTCGTCTACGTTATAAGGTTCTTGTGATAGGTTTTCCCAATAATTACGGTCTGTCCACTGCTTTAAGAAAGCAATTTCACCTGTAAATACGTCTGGTGCACCTACGCCACTTTCAAGAGCTGGCTTAAGCTTCGTTGGATAGTCCGCAATTGGAACAATCGTTAACTCAACTTTGACACCATGTTTTTCTTCAAATGTTGTAATTGGTTCCGTAAGTTCATCTGTAAATGACCATACCTTTAATACTTGATCTGATTTCTTTCCTTCTGAGCCATTACTTGAATCATTTGCAGACTCATCTGATGAACATCCAGCAGCAACTCCTACAAGTAATACAAGAGTTAGTACTGTACTTAATAGTTTTTTCATATTCTTACCTCCTAATTGATTAAAAAGCTTATATTTTAGAAAGACATAAGGTCTTTTTCTAACAAAATTTACTAAACCGGTTTCGGTTTCCATCGAAATATCAAGCGTAAATATACAACTTTGGTAAGCATCTTTTATCGAAACCGGTTTCCAATTAGAACATTAAGGAAATCGGTTTCATAATGCCGTGTAATTTCCGAAATCGGTTTCGGAATGAAGCAAAACATCGAAATCGGTTTCGGAATGTAATGCATTGCAGCAATCGGTTTCAAAAGTGATTATATGGCTCTACATGATTTTCTAACAACAAGATCAGTAGGAACAACTGCACATGCAATCATCTTTTCTCGACTTTTCATTTGATGAACTAAAAGCTTGGCTGATTCTTTCCCAATCACATACGTTCTTTGTCGAATCGTAGTTAATGAAGGAGTAATAAATTGAGACAGTTCAATGTCATCAAATCCCATAACTGAAAAGTCCTTTGGTACATCAAATCCAGAATCTCTTATTGCCTCTATGGCTCCTATAGCCATGTTATCTCCTGCTACAAAAACAGCTGTAGGTGGGGTACTTAGTTTCAACAGTTTTTTCATAGCTTCATAGCCACTTTCTCTTGAAAAGAACCTACCATCAACAACATAATCTTCTCGTAAAGGCAAGTTGAGGTCGTTCATCGCCTTTTCATATCCTAGTAGTCTTTGCTCACCAGCAAAAGTTGAATGATGTCCTGCAATATGAGCAATTCGACGATGCCCTAAAGAATGTAGATATTCGACTGCTTGTTTGCTACCACTAATATTGTCGGAGTAGACAACACTGGTTTCCTCACTATTAATGTCAATGACGACAGTTGGAATGGAACTATTTAATACCTCCTGAACCTGCTCATCATTATTAGAGGTAGAAACAATGACAATACCATCTACACCTCTGTACTTGAAATGCTCCAAATAACTTTTTTGTTTGTTTCCAATATTTCGAGAAGCAAATAGTAAATCATATCCTTCAGTTTCAACATGCTGTCTGAAGCTTTCAATCACTGCATTAAAGAATGGGTGTTTCACCCCAATTCCTAGCGATTCCACAAAGACAACACCAATGGTCCATGATTTTTTTGTTGTTAAAGACCGAGCATGTGAATTCGGAAGGTATCCCAACTCCTCTGCCGCCTCTAGAATCTTCTTTTTCGTTTTCTGACTGACATCGTGGTAATCATTTAGCGCTTTAGACACAGTCGTTGGGGAAAACCCTGTTTGTTTGGCAATGTCGTAAATTGTTAACATACTCGGACACCTCTTGTTTTACAATCGCGCTATATGTGACGATAACAATCTTCATCGAAGACCTTCTGGCTTAGCAAAGTTTTCTATTTGAAGTACTCCTACTCATTATGTTTAGCTTCTAATTCACACTCAGTGTGATTCACAAATATTATTTTAGCAAACCCTTTCATTTTGTAATAGGTTATGAATTTTGATTGAGGTGTCTAAATTTTAGGTTGAAAAATATGGAAGGTTTATACACCTAAAGTATAAAATTGCTAGCCGAGGTACTAACATGTACCTCGGCTATTCATGTTATTGAAAAAGTAACGAACGATGACATCTGTAAAAGAAGGATTGTAACATGACCTAACTTACGAATAAAAAAAGAACGGCCTTCTACGTGTTTTTATTGTAGATTCCTCATGATATTGGCATAAAAGTTTTATTAACTAACTTACGAAGGTATCCCACGTATTCGACCGATTACTTCACATTGGCTTTCCAAACGAGTTGGATTTTGCTGATGCGCAACATGGTCAGTACTGTATAAAATTCCTAATCTGTACTAAACAGAGCTGCTCGCTTCATATTTTTATTATAGAAAACAAACCAAGGAGTGATTCGCAGGTGAAAAAAGTTAAGGTACGTTTACGACCTATTGTTACAAACGTAAATTTACCCACTGTTATGAAAACAGCTGTCCTCCCCGGTGATACTATAGAGAGCTTGTTTATCGTGACTCAGGTAGGGGAAATTTTTCGCATTAGGAACGGGGAATTATCGACTTTTTTGGATATTCGATCAAAAATTATAGAACTAGGTAAAGAGCGGGGTGGTTATGATGAAAGAGGCTTACTAGGACTAGCGTTTCACCCTCAGTTTTATTATAACGGTCTGTTCTATCTTCATTATTCAGTAGCTGGGACACAAGGTCCAGGTACTGCTGTGTCCGATTCTTTTAAGCCAGATCCTTGTGACACAAGCACCTTAAACCTAAGTTGGGAGAACAGAGAGACTCAATACGACCATATCAATACTGTTGAAGAATGGGTGTTACGGTCAAGTGGGCAACCAGTAAGGCGGCGAGCTTTACTGAATGTAAAAAGACCGTTTTTTAATCATAACGGTTTCAATAGTTTAAACTTCTCACCTGAAACAGGAAAGCTTGTTTTTACAACTGGAGATGGTGGGTCAGGCTATGATCCATTTAATTTAAGTCAAGATAACTTCGAGATAGCAGGGAAAATAATTGAAATTGACGTAGCTATGAGTACAGTTATGAATGACCCTCCCACTGTCACTCGCTTTGATGAGCTCCCATCTCCTATTCTAGATACGATTACGGTAATCGCTAAAGGTGTTCGAAATTTACCAGGTATATCCTTTCAAAGATATTACAATCAGTATATTAAACACGTGGGGAATGTCGGACAGGATTTAGCCGAGTCTATTTTTTCGTTTATATACTATAAGCCAATACCAGCTAAGCAGCTCATTCAGGCTCGTCTAGCGGAGTCACCTGACTTGATTAACTTAGGTTGGCGAGGATGGGAAGGTGCTTTTCCTACCTCGATTATAAGGAACTGCTCAGAAAATGCTACATTGGATGAAAAGGTAATTGCTTATTACGATGAAGCAGTTGCTGATTCAGTAAGTCGAATTTCTCCTCTCACTACTTATTTTCATAAAGATCCTCGACCGAATAAGTTTGAAGGAAATGCACTTACAGGAGTTCAACCATATATGGGGAATGAAATTACTGATTTAACGGGAAGCGTTGTGTTCACGGATATAGCGCGTAACACTGACTCTCAAGCTCCAACTAGAGGGGTCTTAGCGTATACTAAAGTAAGATTAGATGGGAAACTTAGTGATTATCAAGTCATTGAGATAGATTATGATTTCGGATCTCAACCAGCTTATTTTGTTGGTTTAGGAACGAATCTTGCCCAAACTAGACTGTATTTAGGGGCGTATGAATCTATGAGAGTAACAGATTATAATAAAGGGACTATATTTGAGGTTGTTGGGGCCAGTGCCTCGCAAGGATAAGGTATCAAAGTACTAGTAGCAATACAAGCTTTTTGTCTCAACTCCCCAACTCAAAAAGCCATTGAAGAAAAACGTACTGTTTTCCTTCAATGGCTTATTTAATACTAACTTAAACTAACTGTAGTGTTTTCTTACTTTCTAAGGCAGCGAGACCTGCTTGGTTTAGTAAGTTCCACGGCTTATTAAAATGTGGTTGGAAGAAGAAATCGACAAAGCTTAATTCATCCATTGTCATATGATTTTGAATGCAAACAGACAATGTATTCACCATTTGTGTCATGTCAGCCTTCGAAATCAGTTGCGCGCCTAAAACGCGCTTTGTGTCGGGTGCATATAGTACTTTTAACTTTACCGAATCAAAGCTCGGCATAAACTCCGGACGGTTATTCTCAATAACATCTACTACTTTATATGGTACGCCTGCATGTTGCGCTGATGTTTCTGTTAACCCAGTGCTTGCCATATTTAGCCCGTATATGTGTAAGCCTGATGTTCCTTGCGTGCCAACATATTTTACTCTTGGCTCCACTATATTGTGTGCAGCAATTGTGCCCATACGAACAGCATTTGTTGCTAGCGGAATATAACGATACTCCATAGTCGGATTGTACCAAACTGCACAGCTATCTCCAGCAGCAAAAATATCTGGATGACTTGTTTGCATATATTCGTTTGTTATAATAGCACCATTTGCTAGCATATCAATTTGCCCTTTTAACAAATCTGTATTTGGTTTAAAACCAACGCATAAAATGACAAGGTCTGTATCGTACTCACCTTTTGTTGTCACAACCTTTGATACCTTTCCATTTTCACCTTTAAATTGTGTAACAGTTTGCTTCATCGCTAATGTTATACCACGAGTAACAAACTCATCCTCCACAATATCTGTGAATTCTTTGTCTAAATATTTATTTAATATGCGGTCTTCTCCATCAATTAAAGTTACGTTTTTGCCATATTGTTCAAATGCTTCTACTAATTCAACACCGATATACCCTGCACCTATGACTGTGATATTTTCTGCCTCTTTTGCTTTTTCGATAATTGTATTTGCTTGATGGTAATTTTTCGCCAAAAGAATGTTGTCTAACTTAATGCCATCAATAGGCGGTATAATCGGCCATGAACCTGTTGACATCACTAATTTATCAAAAGTGTCATTTGTTATTTTACCTGTTTCAAGATTTTTCACCGTAACGTTCTTGCTCTCAACATCTACAAATAACACTTCATGCTTCATATTCATCGTTACGCCTAGTCCACGAAGCTCTTCTGGTGACGAGTAGAACAACTGTGTTGGGTCTTTTGCAACACCACCTACATACAAAGCGATACCACAAGATAAAAATGACACATTATCATTTTTTTCATAAACGGTAATGGAAGCGTCTGGATATAATGTTGCGATATTTTTAACTGCCGCTGTTCCTGCGTGCGTACAACCAATAACTATTATTTTCACAATTCATTTCTCCTTTTATTGTGAATTTATTCACAAAGTTATTCATAATAGCAGAACGTGAATTTTTTCACATATAGTATCATTAAATTATGTGATGTTATTCACAATTAATATTGTGAAATACATCACATGTATTGTTAATTCGTATTATATCTTCTTTTTATAAAAATTACAATATAAACACTTTAAAAACAGTGTTAACCTCCGCGGAATTTCGCAAACCGCTGATTGTGAGATGCTTCTTTATTCGCTAGGAATGATAATCATTCTCTGTGATGCGCATCACTTATCCTTCAACAGATATATGATACATTCAGGATACAAGATTAAAGAATTGGGTGATAGTAATGCCAAAAGAAATCGATTTAAATCAAACTCTGTATGATCTATGTACTCAATATCCGGAAGTGACATCAATTATGGTTCAGTTAGGATTCGAAAATATAGCAAAGCCATCGATGCTGCAAACAGCGGGCCGTGTCATGACTATACCTAAAGGCTGTCGAATGAAGGAGATACCTTTAGAGACTGTTATAGCAACGTTTCAAGAACACGGGTTTAAAATCATAGAATAACGGAGGGATTACACATGAGTGAAATCATCAATAATCGTGAACAAAGTGAATTTAAAAAAACAACACGCCAAGAAATGTTAAAGGAAATTATAAAAGATTTGCATGCAGGTAAAAGCGTCGAGGAAGTAAAGAATGCCTTTGAAGAAGCTGTTGGATCTATCTCTATAGATGAGATTTCCCAACTTGAACAATCTCTTATGGAAGAAGAGGGCATTCCTGTTGAAGAGGTGCAACGATTATGCTCCGTTCATACTGCTATTTTTAAGGGCTCAATTGAGGAAATTCATCGTAGTCAAAAACCAGAGGATCAACCAGGGCACCCTGTTCACACTTTTAAGCTAGAAAATAAAGAAATTGATATGCTAGTTAATTTCAAGATTCAACTTCATGTAGACCGCTTTAATGCGGAAGATAGTCATGAAAATATATATAAATTAATAGAAGACTTAAACCTACTACTTGATATTGATAAACACTATAGTCGTAAAGAGAATCTATTATTCCCATTCCTAGAGAAATACAATATTTTTGGCCCGACAAAGGTGATGTGGGGAGTAGACGATCAAATTCGCGCCTATATTAAAGCAGCAAAAAATATTTTAACGAATTATACCTCTAATGATAAAGAAGCACTTTTAAATACGATGGAATACGTGATTCGCGAAGTATCAGAAATGATTTTTAAAGAAGAAAATATTTTATTCCCTATGGCTCTTCAGCATTTAACCGAAGATGAGTGGATCAAGATTGCTTATGAAAGTGATGAAATTGGTTTTTGTTTAATCAGTCAAGTGGCAGAATGGAAGCCAGAAAGAAAGGCACTTTCTCAGTCTGCCGTGTCAGAAGAATTTATCCGCATGGAAACAGGCTTTTTATCCATCCAACAGCTTGAACTTATGTTAAACCATTTACCTGTCGATATTACATTCATCGACCAAGACGATGTGGTAAGGTATTTCTCTCATGGAAAGGAACGAATTTTCACGCGAACGAAAGCTGTCATCGGAAGAACGGTACAAAACTGTCATCCTCCAAAAAGCGTTCATATCGTTGAAGAGCTTTTGAAAGATTTTAAATCCGGTAAAAAAGATAGTGAAGATTTTTGGATTCAATTCCGAGATAAATATGTATATATTCGCTATTTTGCCATTCGTGATGAAAATGGAATGTACATGGGAACAGTAGAATTCACTCAAAATATTGCACCTATTCAAGAACTTGAAGGGGAAAAGCGGATTTTAGGGGAGTCGTAAAACAGTGCCTGTCCCCCGCTAGGATAAAGTAACAAAGTGCTAGCAGTAGGTATTAGACTGCTAGCGTAGCACTAGAATAGAGCAGTACTCACACGCAAAGCAAATCATGAAACCAAATAGAGGCTTCTCAAAGTTCCTAGAACTAATGAGAAGCCTTTTTTGCCTACACAATGCGTATTACATAATCAAAAAATGACAACTCCGATGATGCCTGAAAACACGATAACAAGCGCTGGATGTACTTACTTTATTCTTTCAGTTTCTACAAATGTTATCACTTGTCTCTTTCTGTTTTGTTGAGTCTCGGTGCACACCATTCTCCTTCTTTTACAAAAAATCATTCATTGTGTTTTTCGTGGTACGTTTTCCCTCTTTCGTTTTTTAGTGATATTTCCAGAGTATGTTTGAACATTAGAAGATGCAAGTTCATAATAAAATATAAATACACGCTACCTCCGATATTTCGAGTATAATGAGTCATATTCAGTTTATGCATATGATATTGCTTTGAGAGAATTCTATATATAAGTCGGATAATATAATATAAATGAGGTTAAAGAACATGCTTACAAACAGTTTTGATGATTACAAATTAAGTGATGATATTAAGAGAGCATTAAGTGTGTTGAAGTACGATACCCCCACTGAAGTGCAGCGTGAGGTGTTACCTTTAGCATTACAAAACCAAGATCTTGTCGTGAAATCTCAAACAGGAAGTGGCAAAACAGCTGCGTTTGGTATTCCCATTTGTGAAAATATTGCTTGGGAAGAAAAAAAGCCGCAGGCATTAATTCTTACACCTACTAGAGAACTTGCTGCTCAAGTGCGAGAAGATATAACGAATATTGGTCGATTCAAACGAATTAAAGCGGTGGCTGTATACGGAAAGGAACCTTTCTCGAAACAACGCGAAGAATTAAAACATAAAACACATGTCGTCGTCGGTACACCTGGTCGTGTCATCGACCACATTGATAGGGGAACTTTACTGTTAGACGAGATAAAATACCTTATTATCGATGAAGCTGATGAAATGCTTAGTATGGGGTTTATCGACGATATTGAAGCAATTATACAAGCTCTTCCTACCAATCGTGTCACGATGGTATTTTCTGCAACGTTACCTACGGATGTAGAAAAGCTTTGCTACAAATATATGATGACTCCTACTAATATTGAGATTGCCTCTACTGGCATCGTGACAAATACGGTAGACCATCTGATAATCGAAACTCAAGAGGAAGATAAGATCTCTCTCTTAAAAGACGTTACAACCGTGGAAAACCCAGATAGCTGCATTATTTTTTGCCGAACGAAAGAGCATGTCGATACTGTATTTGCAGAACTGGAGACATCCGGCTATTCCTGCGAAAAACTTCATGGTGGCTTATTACAAGAAGATCGTTTTGCTGTCATGAATGGGTTCAAAACAGGAAACTTCCGTTACCTTGTTGCAACAGATGTAGCCGCTAGAGGAATTGACGTCGACAACGTCACACTTATCCTTAACTTTGACGTACCTACCGAGAAAGAGAGCTACGTGCACCGCACCGGACGAACTGGTCGGGCGGGGAACAAAGGAAAAGCGATTACGTTTGCGACAGCTCACGAAGAAAAATTTGTGAAAAGTATTGAAAGATACATCGGGTTCGAGATTCGTATGATGGATGCACCTGAACAGGCAGAAGTTGCGCGCAACATGCCTGCTTTTCAAGAAAAAAGCAGTGGCAGACGCGTAGTAAAAAATAATAAAACGGCCCGTATCAACCAAGACATTATGAAGCTTCATTTCAGTGGCGGCAAAAAGAAGAAAATCCGCGCAGTGGACTTCGTCGGCACCATTGCTAAGATTGAAGGTGTGAGTGCTGAAGATATAGGCATTATCACCATTAAAGATACTATGTCCTACGTGGATATTCTAAACGGAAAAGGCTCTCTTGTTCTACAAGAAATGAAAGATGCCACCATTAAAGGAAAAAAGCTAAAAGTGAGCAAGGCGATTAAATAAAGGTGCCAGACCCAATAAAGGTGCCTGTCCCTTGCTAGGGTAAAGTAGCAAAGTGCTAGCAGTATTTGCATCTTTATGCACAGAGAAAAAAGAGGCCTCCTCAAGCTTCATTCAAACTTGGAGAAACCTCTTTTTTTAATTAACAAAATGTTAGCAATACGCTCCCACCTTATCACAAATCCATTCATACCAATGGTTTAATGGCGCTACCACACCATACCGCCCGTTGATTTGCATATCTGTCCAAAATTTTTCTAACAAAGTAAATATTCTAAATCTATTTGAAATCCTTCGAGAAACTTCGAAGAAACTCTTCCTACAATTGTTTTCATATCATGCTGTTCATACATTTTTTCATTATTTAGTGAATATACGGTGATAGTATTTAGCATTGGGTTAACAATCCAGTATTCTTTGACTCCGTAATTCATATATAGATTTAATTTTGTAATTAAGTCGTGGGATTGATTGGAAGGGCTAAGGATTTCGACAATTAAATCAGGAACTCCTACATATCGTTGGTCTGTAAATCCATTCTTATCGCAAATCACACAAATATCTGGGATTACGATTTTTGTTCCTTCCATCTCTTCATTTTTTAATTCAATATCAAACGGTGCATGAAATACCTCACATTGTTTCCCTTCAAGAAACATACCAAGTTTGATATGAAGCCTACTTGATATTCGCTGATGCCTAGTTGATGGTGATGGAGACAAATACACAGTACCATCTATATATTCTAATAAATCTTCACTACTCTCGCGAATTTTAAAATATTCATCTACTGAAACATAGTCCTTCGGATAAAGATTCACAAAACCCACTCCTTAAACCCGATATCGTTATATACATTTTAACACATATTAGCCTGGAGATATGACTACCTACATATCACTTTATCTCCTCATTCACCTTTTGATAAAGAAATAATCATGTCCTATAGAAGAGGCTAAAACAAGTAATGTTTAGCTAGTTACATACTACTAAGAACATGAAAAAAGAGGCTTCCAAAAAGTTCAGTGAACTCATGAAAAGCCTCCGTTAATTTACCTCAATATTTAGCAAAATGTTAGCAAACCACTCTCATCTTAGCAACAAATCCAGTCATATCAAGGGTGTTTTAAGCAGAACTCGGACTAAAACTGCCACGCCCTGTGGAAACGTCCGAGTGACCAACATCGTGTTGGCCCTACATCATGCCGCCCGTAAGCTTTGAGAGTGTAACATCGTTAACGAGAGGTGCAAAAAAGTGTGGTAAATCAACGTTTTGGATATTTCTTACTGAAACATCTTTAACGGTGATTTACCGTTTTTAATGGGATTACGTTAGAAAGTGTTAGCAAAATGTTAGCATTGATACTATCAATGTATTAAGAAAATTTAATCTTAATAATACCCTACCCAGTTTGGTTGATTATTTTTTGTTGCTTTCTCTACAGCATTGATCCAATTACCTATATCCTGTAGCTTAATTTCCAATTCCTTAATAGACATACCTGTAGAGTCTGCTGATTTCCATAAAGTTTCTAAGGCATATTTAACCCCATCATTAGGACATTGAATTGAATCATGAGCTAATATTCTAAAAAATCCGTCGTTCTTATCTCCATTTAATGTCCCGTCTTTAGAACAATTTTCATCATAAGATAAATGCTTGAAATTCCATCCAGTCATTGTTCTTTTTACTGAGTATATATCGTCATGTCCCCATCTTGATGAATAAATTCTCAACTTAATCGGTAAATTTAAATTAACATCTCCTTCTAAGCTGTCCCATGCTATTTCTCCATTTTCAAAAATTACTCTATATAAATCTTCAATTGTGTGGAAGTGATTGTAATATTCCTCGATATCTTCTTCTGGTATTATATCTGAGTTTATTATTGTTTGCTCGGGATATATAGGTAAATAAATCCAGTGCAATTTAGCTGCTATCTCTTTTGTTTTAAGTATAATCTCTTGAGCTTTCTCAGTAGGTTTAAAATTCATATAGATATCTCTAATTTCCTCATAATTATCTTTTAATATTTGCTCAAGATCTTGTTTATCAGGGAAATACTCATCGTATTTAGAAGAATACTCTTCAAAATACTCTTTAATATTTTGTTTTATTGTATATTTTTCATTAACACTATCAAAAAATTCATCGATAAATTGGATTATATCTAATCTTTTAAAAAATAATTTCTTATGAATTGCTTCTTCACTATATAGCTGCTCTAATATTGCCTTTCCTTTAGAAAGTGACACTTTATATAATTTCACTTTTAAATTTCTTTTTCTTGCTTCTCTGTATTCCATGCAAAATCCTCCATTTAATTAGAATACTTTTCTTTGATATATTTAGTCATTCCTTCTAAATCTGGATATACAGTACTACTATTTATCCCAACCTTATCTAACTCATTGATAATTACTCTCTTGTGAGTTGCAGGAATAATTATCTTAATGTGTTGATCATACTTTTGAATATCATTCATAGAATGATCAAAGGATTTAATATTTCTAAACCTACTGATAGCTTCTTTTAATCCTTCCAAATTTATTTGATTCTCAGTCGCTATGGCGTTATACCCTTCAACCTGTTGGCATATAAGCTCCATAACTGATTCATCAATTGGGATTGTAATTTTATCTACAATCTGATCTAAATATTGATCAGGAACTTTACTATTATTCCTTTTGAGATAATCATTTAACATATATCTTAAAAAACTGTTAGCCTCACTATCACTTGCTTCAAAACATGTAGAAAAGTATCCATCTTGTCTTTTTATTCTCTCATTAGAAAGTCTAGTTTTTATGAATTTATATTTTTTCTCAGAATCATATACTTTCGATAAGATAGGAAATATACCTTTTGTAATATCTGATTTATTTCCATACCTGTATTCTAAAAAGGATTGAATATCTTTGTAAGTCTCAGAATCTACATCTAGTATTTCTGGACAGTTCATCACAAAAACTATTCCGTCTTTACTTAATTCTTCACTACCACTTACACATGCAAAATAAATTGCGTTAAATATATTACCAGTCCAATCCACTAGCCTAGTAGGAATTCCATAGTGCTGCATGTCACAAGTTAATTGAATAAAATCTTTAGAATTAAACCGTTCGTGATTTATATGCCTAATCTCGGAATATAATAACGATTCCTTACTTCCATCATACCCTTTTCTAAATAAGCTGCTTTCGATTTTCCACTCTTTATTTGCCTGCCCTCTAAATAGAAAGTCATTATTATTTGAAACGATTATATTAGACACTTCCAAAGCTTCTTTTAAACTCCTAATATAGATTTCAATATTTTTAAAATCACTTTGTCCTATTTCTTTAATTTGATTCTCTGTTTCAAAAATATAACTATCCGAATTATTTAATACTTCATCAATTTTAAATACTCTTGAAACAACTCTACATGATTTATATTCTGCAAAACCCTCAATATACCCTAAAAAGCACTCTTGATCATCATTAGTAATCAATAGATAAAATGGAGGATCTTCGACTAACTCAAAATCTATAATTATATTATCGAATAATATTGGCGTATTGCTGAAATTAAATTTCATTATATATTTAATCAATGGCTTTTATTCCTTTCATCAGAACTAATAGTATGAATAATACCTTTATAATGTAGTAAATTTGCAAGAAAAGTTACTAGAAAAATCCGAGTTATCCATTTTCTTTTCTCCATCTCATTATTACTTCTTCAAATGATGGTGTTCTCCAACTTTCTGACCATTTTTTATGAAATTTAATACTTTGTGATCTGGGTTCCGGGTTTGGTAACTCTAATTTAACAATACTTGGAATTGGAGTAGAATCTCCAACCACTAAACACTCCCCGGCACCAAGGGTAGGTAAAATCTCTGATATTGAACGAGAATTATCTGGTAGTAGATTTTTAATATAATTTTGGTCATTAATATTTGTTAGACGCAGGTTAATAAAATTATTACACTGAGAAAGGATAGTATCAGAAACTTCAGAAGGCCTTTGACTTACAACCATCAAGCTCAAACCATATTTTCTCCCTTCCTTTGCAATTCTTTCTATTGATTTCTTCGCAGCTTTAAATTCAATACCTCCGGTTCTTGGAATATAGTTATGTGCCTCTTCGCAGACGATCATGAATGGTATATCATTAAGTTCATCCTTTTGATGTTGTAGCTTAGAATAATGAAATGCAAAATCAAAAATAAGACGAGAAATTAAGCTGATTGTAATGCTTAAAACTTCAAACGGAATACCACTCAAATCAATAATTGAAACGTTTGATCGATCTAGATATCCCATAAATTGTTTCAAAATATCTTCAAAATGTTCAGTTCTATACTTAGAATTTTCTTCTACATCTTGATTTAATAACAGAAATTCCAACCGCTTATCTGTTAATTTGGTTTCAAATCTAGACAGGAATCTATTAAATTCTCCATTAAAAGGACCATTACTTGCTTTTGTTGCTTTTGAAGTATTAGAAGATGTGAATTCAAGTTTTTCATTAAAGTAAATTTGGCGATTTTCAACAAGTTCTCCGTTGCTTAATTTTGGAAGGCTTGGCTCTCCTTCAATTTTATTGATTACTTCTTCATTAAGATTATATATATAATTGAAAACTTCATTAATATTAAAATATACCGGAGAATCGTATGTGATTTTTTTAAATTCCGGATTATATTTCTCCTTATTCAACACTACTGCTCGTTTAAATTGAGAGACTTGGTTATGGGAATTTTGTTCATTACTTTCTATAAATAATGTTTCTAATTCTTCTGAATTCATTAACCAGTATGGAAGTTTTAATTTTTCTACATCTAAGTAATTTAAGTTAAAATCTTCATTTTTATCAATTTCAAAAGCTGATTTATATTCAGAATGAATATCAAAAATTATAATATGAGAATTCTTTTTATCTGATTTATTAATATTTCTAGCATCATTGATACCAACCACGTTTTGTAAAATTTTAGCTACCGCACAGGACTTACCTGATCCAGTAGAACCAACAACTGCAACATGTTTACTAAAAAACTTATCACCATCCAATGTAAAGCTAACCTCTTCATTTTGTGCCAAGTTTCCCAAGTGGAATATTTTTGTTTTTTCATTGCTGAATATTTTATTTAAAATATCATCTTCTACTAGGAAAACTGGTTCAGTAGGTGATGGAAGCATTGAATTACCTTGAAAAAACTCTTCTCCTTTAAAAATTCCTACTGGTTGAACAGTAAGAATGAAAATATCTTCATCCTTATCTGTGGATATTTTGATATTTTGAATAACACACAATACAAAGTTATGGTTTCCTTCTTGAATTTTTAAGTATTTTCCAATTTGTAATGCTGATTTAGCTTTTTCAAATATCTTTAGTGTGTCAATCTTCACCAATATTGAATGAGGGGAACTTTCTATAACACTTCCAATTTTCATAGTAGATTCATTGTTCATTATCAAATCTCCTTTAGCATAGATAATAAGTATTTTAATTCCCTGAAATTATTTATTTCTAAATTTTCTATATTTACGTCTGCTGTATCTAGTAAGCTAACGTCTACTCCCCCGACTATATATAAATCATCGCACTTTTTATAATTGATACATTTTATTACCTCATCTGAATTACAAGAAATTCTCGCTTTAAATTCTACCCAGTTATCCTTAATTATTCTTTTAGGTTCTTTATTAAATTCTTTAAAATAAAATGTGTCCCCAATATAGCCAGTAATTATTTGTATATTTCTTGAGACAAATCTTTTATGGTATTCTGATAAGTTATTAACATCTGTTTTTAATATAAAACAAGGGGTCTCAGTATGTAATTTAATTTTTGAATTATATTTATCAAGGTAGTCCTTTACAAAAAGAATAAATTCATCATCAAAGTTATCAATTGTATCAGGGTCTATGATAAAATATCGAGATCTAGAATTTATATTTAAGGATGGTACTAATTGATTTTTCCTAACTTTTAACAATTGCTTTCGGGTTAAAACTTCACTAGTCCACCTACTCATTGCAGTTTTCTTATTTCCTTTCAAATAGTCTATTAATTTATTTTTACTTGATATTCTTTTTTCTGCTTCAGGAAGAATACTAAGTTCTGCAATATACTGAATACTATTGGGATAAAACAAATCCTTTACATCTTCTAATGAAAATCCTTCTTTCATTAATAAATTCTTTGTTTCATTCATTAATTCTTCATAGGAAAGACCTATTTCAAAAACAAAATGATCTCTCAAAAACTTATCAATGTCTACAATAGTTTCTAATTTACTAGTTTCATAGTATTTTTTTATTCTGGTTTTATCTTCAGTGGTTTTACTAGTTTTTCCAAGTAGCTCCTTAATAATCTGCTCTTTAGGTGGCTTAATTTTAGATATATATTTACTAATATAATCAAAATTGCTTGATGAAAGTATTTCTTCAATTTGGGATTTCGTAACTTCCTTTACACCTACTTGTTCATTTGGAAAATAAGCATATAAGGCATATTTAATATTCAAAGAATCATTTTCTAAAAAGTGTAATAGCATTTGTAGAATAGGTTTGTATATATCTGATAAATTATGACGAACTTTTGATTCGTGATATTTACATTGAATAGCATTTGTTATATTTGAATTTTTGATATCAATATCTTCTATAATTCCCTCTATTTGTATCTCATCTTGATCAGTACTACTCAAAATAGAGTTTAAGGTTTTATTAAATTGGTACAAAAACCCTTTTATGGTATGGTCAGCTTCTCTACTCATCATTTCCTCCTAAAGATGAATTAAGCATTCGTAGCTTTAAATATAACTACTATAATTTTACACCATTTCCTTAAATTACCCAATGTTTGATATACTGCAATTATATGTTCTCATGTAGCTTGAAATAGTTTACTAAAAAAATGGTGGTATTATTTAAAATGCTACAGGTTAAAGAAAGTTCATTATAAAGTCATGTATATAGCATGATCTCTACTTTAACATTCACCTGTTTGGAAAACATATTTTCCTCTTTATATACCGCCGCATTATTCATACTCATTTTGTTTGTATTTTATGGGTATAACATCTTTAAAAGTTGAACATCATAGAATTGTTAGTGCAATTTGTATGTCAGAAAAAGAAGAAGTGCCAACGGGCATTTCTTCTTTTTTATTTTAAAATTAATTTATTTTCAATTAGCTATTAAAATCTAAAGAATCCCAAGATATACTGATTTTCGATTTACCGGTTAGTTCATAAATTAAAGTAACCAACAAGCGAAGTCCGCAGGTTACATGTTGTTATCATTTTAGATAACCATGTCCTGTGGACTTTTTTGTATATCGGAGGGATTTCGAATGGAAGAAAGTACACGGAAAAGGTTAGATTCCCAGTGGATTAATAACGTACTAGAGTGTTGCGAAGTAGCAGGCGTTTCAAAAACTATTATTGAAAGATTTAATCATTACTACGTCAAAACAAGGAGGGACAACAATGCAAAATCTTCTCAAATTACTACAAGAACTAAAAGTACCAAACATTGAGCCAAAGATTATGATAGTACCAATTGATAAAAGTAATCCACAGGAAGATTATTATCAATTGCAACTAGATTTAAATACTCGTAAAAACAACAACTAGTATAAATTCCTTCACTCCCGTCAATGATTTTAAGTAATTACTGATAGGAGTGAAGAATAATGACAAGAAAACCGGTAGTAAAGGTTACGTTTAATGAAGAATTACAATCAGAATCTTATTATTTTCTTAAACGATTAATTGAGAAGATATTAATTGAACAATTGGATTTAGACCCAAGACTGAAGGGGCTGTTGCTTATGGAGAGCAAACATTTTATTGAAAAGGAGTAAGGTATTATATGGATATAACACAATATATTGATGCAAAGAAACTTTATGATGAATTTGTTATCGTCTATAGCAGAGTTAGCTCTGCTCAGCAGGATATAAAGAAACAGATTCTTTTGGCTGAAGCTTATGTAAACAATCACAACTATGAAAAAGAGTCTGTTATATGGTTAAAAGACAATGACATTTCAGCTAATAAACTCTCAATGGATGAGCGCCCTGCTTTGCAGGAGTTACGACTTTTGTTAAAACAAGGATTAGTAAAAACCATTATCGTGTACAGTCGTGATAGATTAGCTCGTAACTTTTATGAATATGTAGCACTTGTAAAAGAATTCTATCAATACAATGTTAATGTAATTTTCACATCAACTAAGCAGCCACCATTTTCGAAGAAATTGTCTATCGAAGCTTTGTATGGAATTTTTGCACAAGCTGAAGGACAAAGTATCTCAGGAAGACGTAGTGATACCAACAAACAATACCCTTCCAACATTTTTGGTTTTATAAAGATTGGAAAAAAGAAAAACACAAAATACGTTCCAGATGTTAACGTTGAAAAAGATTTAAAAGCATTTCTTCATGCGATTAAAAGTATTGAAACTGATGAAAGTTTGTTTACATTTCTTGTATCATACAAAAAAATATTTAAAAATAAAAAGTATGATGATTTACTAAGGTATTTGCAGAATCCATTTTATGCTGCACACATGGAAACATCATATGGATATGAAAAACTTCACCATGTTCAACCAATTATTACGCTTGAGGATTTCCAAGCTAACCAATCAATATTGAAAAAGTTAAAAAATGAAATATTTAATGCCATTACTCTAGCAAGTAGTCACGGTATTATCATTCCTCACTGCAATATATGTAAAAAAGAGATGACATTCCGATCATCAAAGTTAGGAAAAAGTAGTTATTATGTATGCAAAAAGAAACACCCCGAAATAAGGGTAGACATTGATGTGTTTAACAACTTAATTAGTAGTCACTTAAAAGAGATTCTAGGTTCTATATCTATTGAAAAATTTAAAAGTGATCTACTTGTTTATTTATGGCAACTTCAGAAAAATGCCGAACAAAATCTCATAATCAAAAATAGGGAATTAAAGAACATTCACAAAGAGATTACCGACGGCTACTCAGCTCAATCAAATGCAAAGTTGGATAAATTAGTACAGGCTTCTAGAAAACTTAAAGAAAGTATCAAGGAAATTCACATTTCTATTTTTAAAATTGAAGAGACTCGTAAAGGGATAAATGACCACATTGAAATAATCAAAGAAAGTATGCTTATGGAAATGCAAGAGTTCGACCAATATTATCTATGCAACTTGTTTTTTTCAAAAATTGAAGTCAGTAATACATCACTCATTTACCATGTAACATTTGGTAGATACTTTGATGAAGGTGATTATTATGAACTTCGAGCATAAATACGTCTACCTCGTTAATGATATGTTTTTAGTCACAGATCGCCCACGTCCAAAATATAAGGAAGACACTTTACCTTTTAACATTTATAAGGACACGATAAAAGTATTGACTGGCTATGTACGGTGGTCAGACGATAGCCAAACTCTTGGCCATTCACTTGAAATACAAGAGTCTGTGATCCTTTCTAGAGCAAAATTAGAGGGTTATCAAGTTGTAGTGTTATTTATCGATGAAGCAACTTCTGCTTATCACACACCCGCACAAAAACGTAAAGTCATGCTTGACATGAAACACTATGCTTTAAGTAACTCGAATGTTACTGCAGTAATTTTTTATGAAGAATCCCGTGTAACAAGGTTAATTGAGGATTTTGTCTTAAATATCCTTGGTCCAATAAAATCAGCACGACCAAATTTTATTGTGTACTCAACTCAAATAGATGGTGAATGGGACGAAAATAACCCATATGTTCAAGCAAAACTTGCGTATGCTCATGAAGAGGTGGTTAATAAATCTCAAAGAGGTTACGACTATCATAAAAGTATTATTAAGAACTCTTTTAATCCGCAAAGACCCGGATCACGTAATCCATTCGGATATGATAAGACCACGTTAAAAGATGATGACATTGAAACAAATGAATACTCGGTCTTAGTCATATTCATTTTTTATCTTTATAGCTTTGGCTACAGTGATAAAAAAATTGCTAATTTATTAGATAAAGCTTCTATCCCTCCACCATCTGTTGATGCAAAGGGTTGGTCAGATTCAAGCATTCGGTACATCCTAACTAATCGTTGGTATATTGGGGATTTAGCATGGTTCTCCCGTACAAGTTATCATATAAGTAAAAAGAAACCAATAAATGAAATTGAGTTATTCCAAAATCACCATGAAGCACTCATAGGACCCAATCTGTGGAACGTCACTCAGTTTTTCCGCAAATTTAAACAAGAAAAAGACCGAATGGATAGTCCCTTTATATTGCGTCATATTGTATTTTGTGAGACCTGTGGAAAAAAGCTAGTTGCCAAGAATGCTACGCCGGCCAAATCATCAAAAAAGTATAATTACTATCGTTGTCCAGATTGCAAGAAAAAAATCCCTATGGAAGATTTACATCAAATAACTATAAATGATTTTTCTTCACGTTGGGCGAGAGAATTAAGTCATTATATAGATAAAGCAAAAAAAATCCTCAATGCATGGAAAAGTTCTTTGAATGCAAACCTTATTGATTTAACTAAACAACTTGAAACCTTAAAATACGATTTAAGTATGCTTAAAGAGAACCATCAATACTATCCTGATTTAAAAGAAAGCTTTGAATTACAAATAGATAATATTAAAAATCAACAACTACATTACCGTGCTGTTCGAGAAGAAATTGATTATCAACTCAAAGACCCTATGCTTTATGAATTATTAGACCGTTTTAAACAAGATATTTCATCTTACACATTTGAAGAACAACGTTCGTTGTTACTACTTTCTATCGAGAAAATTACGATAGAATTTGATGCAAATAATCACACAAGAATTGTATATCGCCTTACACCATTTGTAGATGTAGAAAATGTGATAAATTCTCTTGATGACAAATCTGCCTAGCTGCTGTTTTCAAAACAGCAGTTTTTTTATTCTCGCGTGCTTACTTTACCGAAAAATAAATGCTACTACTGCTCACATAACCGAAACAATGTTACCTTTCGAACTTTACTATAACTGTTAAAATGAACAAACCCCTTGATATCAAAGCTTTTCATCCCTAGTTATTCGGTAAAGTACTTATCGAGCGATACGTCGATGCTTATATTACCGAAAGGGTTATTATCTTTATGCCCACTTTGCCGAAAAACTATACTCTTACTTCAATGAAAAGTTATAATAGTTAATATAGAAAAAAATGTATTTTCAAGGAGTGTTAATATGAATGGTTCCCATGAGATATTTAAACCTGAAAACAAAACAATTAAATCAATATTCGGAGATGCTAATGCATTTTACCAAATTCCTGATTATCAACGTCCCTATAGTTGGGAAGATGAACATGTTGAAATGCTTTGGGATGATATTCTTACTGCATATAATAATTACCGAGAGGATTCTCAAACAGATTTTAACTACTTTTTAGGATCAATTATACTGATACAAAATGGTCATTCTTACGACATAGTTGATGGACAACAAAGGCTAACCACTCTACATATATTTTTTGCAGTTCTTAAAAACCTCTATCCTAACTTTAATGATGCTGCTAATTTGGAAGAAAATCCGGAGGCAATTACAATTGATGATATTGAGGACTATATAATAAAAAGAGGAAGATTAAGTAGAATCAAGTTGAAAACAAGTATTCATAACCAAATTCAATATGAAGAAACAATTGTTAAAGGAATCACTTGGCCTGCAAAATTCACTAAAAAAGATAAACAAAATAATAAGTACATGAATACTGCATTAATTTTCAAAGAAAAAATAAATTCACTTGAATTTGATGAATTGGTTCAATTTGTAAATTACCTTTGCAATCATGTACGGTTGATAACTATCACTTGTACAAGTCAATCATTAGCTATTAAATTGTTTCAAGTATTAAACGCAAGAGGAATGGACCTTTCAACCACTGATCTCTTGAAAAGTTTTTTGTTAAGCAGATTGGAAGAAGATTATCACAAAGAATTCATCTCAACATGGAACGAAATCGAGAATCTAAGTAAAACTCTAAATGAATCTTTGCCTAATTTATTTACATATTATCAATACTATCAAATTGCTACTAACCCAAAGAAAAACCTCTATGAAGAATTAAGTGGATTATTCAAGAGTCAAAATCAAGATTCAAAAGAAGTTATTTTTGATATTAAGAATTTTATAGAATCCTATAAGGAAGTTAAAGAGTTACAAAATAAAAATATATATTGTCTTCAGTACTTAAATCACCAAATTTATTGGAAATCAATCCTTACAACAGCTAAGCACTTAAAATATAATAGTTTAGATGAACTAATTAATAGCATCACATTACTTTATTTCAAGTATTGGATAGCTGGATATACAACTGCTAAAATTAAACAAATCTCCTACAATATAATTGATTGGATCAAAAAGAATAAAGATATTGACTACATTAATAATAAGATAGAGGAAAAATTAAAGGCTGATAATGTTCAAACACGGTTTAAAATGAATTTAATCGACGATGTATTTGGTGAAAAATGGCTCAAGCCTTTGTTAATTATGTTTGAATATAATCAACTAGATGATAGTAACCTTATAAACTTCATTAATATTGACAATAAAATTCATGTAGAACATATTCTACCAATTAAAAGTGACAATATTTCATATTGGACTGATACGTTCAAAGCCTATGAAATAGAAAACCACTTAAATAAAATCTATAACCTCACACTTTTATCAGGTTCTAAGAATATTCAAGCAAGTAATCGACCATATCCAGATAAATTAGATATCTATAAAGGTAGAGGCTTAGACGGTATGACAGGATTTAGGATTACACAATACATTGCTGATCATTATAATGATTGGAATGAAGATAGCATTGCGTCTCGAAACAAATGGATCGTTAGCCAAATAAAACAATTATTTAATATTAATATTTCTTAATAATATAAAAGCGAGATCAGCTGATCTCGCTTTTTATAAATCCATCCTAACCCCAAAGTTCTTCAACCACTCTTTACGTCTCTCATAATCCGGCATTACAGAAGAAAGTAAATCCCAGAATTCTTGTGAATGGTTCATATGATACATATGGCACATTTCATGAACAACAATGTAATCAATGACATGAGATGGTGCCATTGCACAGCGCCAGTTAAAAAGTAATTCATTCTTTGATGTGCAGCTCGCCCACCGCTTGTGTTGTTCTTTTACTTTAATTGCAATAGGCTTCTTTTTAAAAGAATGCTGGAAGTAATTAACCTTTTCAGTTACTTTTTCAAGGGTTTTCTCTCTGTACCATTTTTCTAATGCTGCTTTTAATAACTCTTGATTCTTGTTAGGCGTTGTTATATAAAACTTGCCTTGATAGAGTTTTACAACTGGTTCCTTTATGCTTTCATCAATTATTATCTGCAACGAGTAATTACGTCCCATGTACATGAAGGACTCACCATTTGCTAGTTCTCTGTTAATCTTTTGGTATTCCATATCCTTAAAAAGAAATAACTTTTGAATAATCCATTGGGCTTTCTTTTTTACGTTCAAATCTATAATTTCCTCAGATGTGTTTAATGGTGCAACAACATTTACAATGTTGGGAGGCTCAACACTAATCTCCAAGGATTTGCGTTTACGAAACTCTACTGAGTACTCAATTGTTTTTGTACCATATTCAATAGTACGAATCATGATTTACCAACCTCTTATTCTTTCGATGCAAAGTGCTTTTTCGCTAGTTGTAGGAGAGGACCAACCAATTGTTTTCTAACTTCTAGTTTAATTTGCTTGAAGTACTTCGTCGTTAACATCATAAAGATAGAACGTTCAATATCTGCTGTCTTAGAAGGGTTAGTTGTCCAATCAACAACCCAAGTATTAGCCACAATGTCAGCCACATTTTGAGCCATTTCCTTTGATAGATCAATAATTTCTTGACTAATGTATAATTCAGATGCCTCTTTTGCTTGTCCCGCTTGAGTATTCTCTTCTGGATCAAGCAAATGCTTTTTAATTACTTCAAAGAATGCATACTCTTTCTTTGATAATCCGAGTGCTTCTGCTTCTTCAGTTTCACCCTTTTTTACATCTTTATTAATAAATTCCTCTAGTTGCTTCTTTCTTTCTTCCCAATTGTTCCTTGTATCTTCAAGAATCTGCTGGAGTTTTTCTAATAAGGATGTGTAATAAACTGGATTATCGTCCATTTTAACGCTTATGACGTGCTTAACAGCGTGTTCCATGCTTGAAGCTATTGCCTCATCTGACTTTAGAGTTTCAAGTTTAGTTTGGTAGTCTTGGTCAAAAAGAGTGATTGGCTTTATCCATTGTTGAACACCTTGAGAAGTTAAGTGTTCGTTAATGATCTTCCGAACCTTTTCACCACAATCAGCAATATCTAACTTTGTATCAGGTTCAAACCTAGCCTTAGCAGCTGCACGTATATAAGATAACCATTTTAAATCATTGGTATTGTCAGTAGATACATGACCCGGCATAAGTTGTTCCATCGTACTAGCAAATCGCTTATATGCAAGTTCAAATTCAGCTCGTTTGTCTTCTGGCTCCAATTGCTTAACTAACTGATCCAAATTATCTTTTCCAAGCCCCTTAAACATTCCCATGACAGCTTCACGATAAGAAAGCATTTGCTTGTGAACACCATCTAGTGATTCCATTGGTTCACCTAAATCTTCTTTATCAAAAATCTTTAAGGCTTCTTCAAGATGATTGGAAATACCATAATAATCTACTACATAGCCGCACTTCTTCTTATCTCCAAACGTACGGTTAACACGAGCGATAGCCTGTAAAAGATTATGTTCTTTTAACGGTCTATCTAAGTACATTACCTGCTCAATCGGTGCATCGAACCCTGTTAGCAACATATCTTTTACTATAATAAAGCACAGCTTATTTTCGAAAATAGGTCTTGTAAACTTACTAATAATCTCTTCCTGCTCAGCTTTCGTAGTGAAATGCTCTTTAAGATGAGGTGGGTCATTTAAGCTGCCTGAAAAGATAACTTTAACTTCTAATTCCTCACCCATAATATCTTTCATATGCTTGTTTAACGCATTGTAGTATTTGACAACCGCTTCACGAGAAACACAAACAATCTGAGCCTTAAACCCATTAGGATATATATACTCTTTGTAATGATGAAGCATATCCTTCGCTATATCATCAATTCTCTCGTCAGCCTCAACAATCGCCTTTTTATTTGCATATTTTTGTTTGATAGCTTCTTTTTCTTCATCGGTTCTATCCTCGAAAGCATTATCAAATAGCTGCTCTAGCGTGTCAGCCTTTACTTGAAGGTCCGGTCTTCGCCCTTCATAGACAATTCGTACCGTTGCACCATCATTAACGGCTTCCTGAATACCATACTTATCGATATAGGAACCAAAAGTACGAGGTGTAGATTTATCTTCTTTTTCAATGGGTGTACCAGTAAAACCAATAAATGCTGCGTTCGGTAAAGCATGGCGCATATTACGTGCAAAACCTTTATATTGACTACGGTGTGCTTCATCAGCCATGACAATGACATTTGATTTCAGCGTCAGAACAGGGAATTCTTTTTCAAGGTGCAACCCAGTTGGTTGAGTTGCATCTTTTAAGACTTCCTGCTCTTCTTCATCACTTTGAAACTTGTGTATTGTAGTCATAATAATTTGTGGCTGTGCATTTGAAAGTAACTCTTTCATACTACTAACCTTATCAGCACGGACTGGTGTAGTTATAGTTGATAAAGTTCTAAGAAACGTTTGATAAATCTGTTTATCTAAATCAACGCGGTCTGTTACAACGACAATGGTTGCATCAGACAGTTCTTGCATTCTTCTTATTTTCCTTGCAAGAAGAACCATAGTTAGTGATTTACCAGAACCCTGTGTGTGCCAAATTACACCGCCACGAGAAACTGTATCTCTTCCGTAAACCAACCTATCAAGAGCTTTATTTACTGCACGAAACTGTTGATAGCGGCTTATCTTTTTTATTTTTCTAGAGGAAGTTGTATCAACCTCAAATAATAAGAAATTTTGCAGAATATCTAACAAGTTATGTTTCTCTAATAAACCTTGAAGGAATACATTTTGACCATTATTTCCAACGTCTTCTATTTGTTCTTTTTTGTAGGGATAAGGATCTTTCCATTCAACATAGTGAGTGTATTGTGAGCTTATCGTGCCAACGTACGCTCTATATTTATTTAATATACCTGTAAAAAAATTCGTATAGAATAAGCGAGGCGCACCCTCAATACGATCCGAATCTCTTAAATCCATATATCTTCTTAATTGATCAAAGGCAGCCTTCTTACCTATTTTCTCATTTTTTCCTTTTTCTAAAAACGGAGATTTACATTCCAATACAACAATAGGTATTCCATTCATAAATATAACAATATCAGGAATAATTTTTTCATTTGGACCTTGGATTACAAACTGCCTTGTTACTAGAAAATCATTGTTCTCAATATTACTCCAATCAATAAACTTCACGGTATGAAAACTCTTTTTACCCGAGCCATCTATATCTTGGTCAACTGCGTAATTTAAGTTAACCAAAGCATCATAGATACGTTCATTTATTTCTAGCAAGTTGGTTCCAAGTTGTTCTGCTCTTGATAGAAAGCGAACTGCCTTATTTAGATTTGCTTCCTCTATCCAAGGATTTAAACGTTTAATTGCATTTTCTAATCGATTAAAAAGAATAACTTCATTCATCGACTCACGTTCTTTATGTTCTGGTGTTAACTTATCACCGTGAATAAATTGATATTGTAGCTTGTTCTGAAGATAATCTATGGCTGGTAACTCAACAAGCGTTTCTTCATTTCCTAAATAAGAAGCCATAAGAATCCCCCATTAATTATTCACACGAATTTTCCCTGTAAGTAGTTGCTGCATTAGACCTACTTTAAGTTGTTCAAGCTTTTCTTTTTTTATTGTGTAATTTTCAATTTGTTCATCCACTGATGAAAGAATACCAGCAATCTTTTTTTGTTCATATAAAGGAGGTACAGCTAATGTAAATTTGGTTAATGTTTCTTTAGTTATGGTTTTTATAACTCCACCATCAGCTTTCTTTTTCTCACTTTCAAATAATAGGTTTAATGCATACATAAAGTATATCCTATCAATTGGGTATAAGTACTCCGTGAATAATAGAAGCGTTCTATCTATATATGCATCGTACTGAGTAATAGCCGTCCTACCTAAAGTACCTTGTAGAGTTATTATTACTGTACCTTTCTTTGCAAACACGCTCGATTTAGCACCTAGTCTAGAAATCCTACGCTTTGTAGTTTCCTTTAACTTAAAGTTTGTGTCAACATCATAAACCTGAACAAAAGGCATACCATTCACATCATCATACCATTCAGGTAAGTTATAAGGTTGAGGGAAACTACCTCTTCTATACTTTGCTAGTTCTCCTAGTTTTTTCACTTCCCAACCAAGTGGAATCTCCCCAACTACAGTCTTCTTAAATTCAGTGTGTCCAATTCCCTTTGTTAGTAACTTTTGCATTAGCCCCTTTTTCAGTTTATTTGTCTGTTTAATAAGCTGTTCTGTACTGTCTATTTGCTCATCAACTGTTGATAAGATTTGGACAATTTTCCCCTGCTCTTTAATAGGAGGTAAGACTATAGGTATTTTAGAGAAAACAGAAACATTTAAATTTTGTTGCGCCCCTCCTGCCTTCACACTATTAATTGCTTTCTTTCCTACTTCTGAGTTAATAAATCTTGAAAGATACTTAGGTAAGACTTTATTGAAATTAGGTCTACTAATTAGCGTTGTAAATGAGTGTGACCCCTCATATTCTTTTGGAACAACACAGGACACACCGGGATATCCTGTTCGAACAGTTAATATATCTCCTTCTAGAAGCATTTTGCTCTTATTTGACTCACTAAAGTCATTTGTAATCATTAATATATCAGAGTCATCTAACTTATCTGCTTTTATATTTTGATTCCTAATTATAGGCACTCCAGCTTCTGTATAGGAATTAGTAGTTGAAGTCGCTATTCCAACAAATATTTTTTCACATATTTCATCCAAGGGATTAATTAACCAATCTTCAGGCAATTCATAAACTTCATTAAAATTTACTGTTTTTGTCATGTTTTTTCACCTATTCTTTTATAATTCCCTATAACCAAGTTCTTGTAGATAATTGTTTAACTTATAATCATTCAATAGACTCTTTTCTTTTATTTTCTTAATCTCTATTAGAACTTCGTCTATGTTTATTTCTTCTTCTTTATTAGATACGTCTACATACCTACTAATATTTAAATTATAGTCATTCTCTTTAATTTCCTCTAATTTAACTATTCGGGAATACTTTTCTACACTTTTAAAGGAATTAAACGTTGAACAGATCTTATCAATATCTTTTTCACGAATTTTATTTTTATTTCCATCTTTAATAAATTCTTGACTTGCATCTATAAACAAAACTTTATTTTTGCGTTCAAAAGGTTTATTTTTATTTATAACAATTAATGCTGCTGGGATACCTGTGCCGTAAAACACATTTGACGGTAGACCAATTATAGCGTCTATTAGGTCATCCTTTAGATATCCTTTCCGAATTTGACCTTCTGCTCCGCCACGAAATAAAACCCCATGTGGTACAACGGTCCCTAATTTACCTTTTTGGTTTAAACTTGTAACCATATGAGAAACAAACCCTAAATCTCCATATGACTTAGGTGGTACTCCGTAAGTAAAACGATTATAAGCATCATTTTCTGCTTCTTCTATTCCCCAGTTTTTAAGTGAAAATGGAGGATTAGCTAGAATGATATCGAAAGTTTTCAGTACTCCACCTTCAGTGTGCATTGGATTACGTATAGTATCACCTTTACGAATATCTGCACCTCTAGCAAAATGGAATAGCATATTCATCTTACAAATCGCCCATGTACTTAGGTTAATTTCTTGACCAAACAGGGACACGTTTCTTTCATTTCCACCATGCTCTTTTATGTAGTGCATAGATTCTATCAACATACCGCCACTACCAACTGTTGGATCGTAAATTCTGTCTCCTTCTTGTGGCTTTAGAATGTTTACCAATACTTTTACTACTTCACGAGGAGTGTAGAATTCACCACCCTTAGTACCTCCATCATCAGCAAACTGTTTAATTAAATATTGGTATGCATCACCAAGTACATCAGGGTTCTCTAAATTTTCATAAGCTAAGTTGTGTTTATCAAATAGTAGCAATAATTGTGATAGTTTCTTATCTGGAACACGTTCTTTATCATTGTAGTTAGCCGTAGTAAGTACTCCTATTAACTCTGCATTCTTAGGTTCATCTTCAATAGCTTTGAAAGCCTTATCTAATTCTGGACCAATATTTAATGTAAGGTTCTTTAGCTTGTCCCAGCGAGCTGCAGCAGGCACAAAGAACGTTTCATACATAGTTGGCTCTTCTAGTAATATTTCTACTTCTTCCAAATCCATCCCTTGAGAAACAAACTCTTCTTTTTTTGTTTCGCGTTCAATAGAAAATTGATCGTTCATTCGCTTTAGAAACATTAAACCAAAAATATAATCTTTATAAACAGCTGCGTTTAATTCCCCACGAAGAATATCAGCCGCACCCCATAATGTCTTCTCTAATTCTTGCAATGTAAGCTTACTCATTTAATTCATCCCTTCAAATAAACTCTCTTACCTTACAATATATCACAATTTATGCTCTGATTTATAAGAACTGTCTATTGAATTAAGGAATGTAAATAATTCCTTTGGTTTAGAGTATTTTATATTTATTTGAGAAAATTTCAGTGAAGGACTTAAAACGGCGAAAATCAGCGATTATAATGTTTCAGAATTTATCCGGAAAATTCATAACAACACTTTATATTAAAAATTAATAAATAAAATGGAGGCTTACTAATTATGCAACACACACACAAATATAAAACTTGGGACTCACTCCCAGATACTTTGACAGCAATTCATATTTCACAATTTCTTGGGATTTCTAGAAGGAGAGTCTATGAACTATTTCAAACCCATATTGATAAAGGGGGAATACCAAACTTTGAAATCGGTATTTCAAAACGTGTAGATAAGGTAGATCTTAAACTTTGGATTACGCAACAAAAAGAGAAAAAAAGTAAGTAAATAAACATCATTGAATGGGGGGGCCAGACAACTATTCCTCCCCCTAAATAAAAATACTAACGATAGTGAGGTAATATAAATTGAAAGGGACTTTTTTTAGAAGAGGATGCGAGTGCGAGGTAGGCAATTGCACTTGTAATAAAAAGTGGACTTACGTTATTGACGTGGGTATTCATCCTGAAAATGGTAATAGAAAACAAAAAACTAAGGGGGGCTTTATGACAGAGCAAGATGCTCGTATGGCTGCTGAAGCATATCTAAGAAAAATAAAAAACGGGGATTTCATTGATGAAGATATCATCTTTAAAGATTTTACTCAGAAATGGTTAACATACTATATTGATAGAAATGCCCCTAAGCCCGGTACTATAGATAATAGGGAATATAGTATTAGTAAATTAATGCCTTACTTTGCCTATCTAAAGGTAAAAGATATTACAGAAAAAAATTATCAAGATGCATTAGATGACCTAAAGATTAAAGGCTTAGCTAAAAGTACGTTAGAAGGCATTCACACTACAGGGGGGATGATATTTAAATTTGCTAAAAATAAAAAACTATTAGATGAAAGTCCGACAGTAAATGCCTTTATCAGAAAGGATAAACAAACAATCATTGATGAAGGAGAAGAACTGCCAAAGTTCTTTGAAAAAGAAGAGCTTTTAAAATTCTTAGATACCGCTAAAGAAAAGGGAATATATATGGATGATGTCATATTTACTACACTAGCCCGAACTGGTATGCGTGTCGGAGAACTGGTTTCACTCCAATGGAAAGATATTGACTTTAAGGCTAAAACAATTCGAATTACTAAGACTTACTATAACAAGAAAAACAATACTGTTAACTATCAACTTGTTCCACCAAAAACATTAAGATCACGTCGCAAAATAGCTATAGATTCAGCAGTAATAAAAGCATTAATAAAACACAAAACAGAGCAGGAGTTATTGCTACGTCGTTTAGGGGAGAGGTACTCTGACTACGGATATGTGTTTGCTAACTTCTACCGTTATCCGGGATTTCCCATTTTAATTAAGTTAGTTGAATACAGAATGAATAGGTTATTAAAATTTTCAAAACTAAATACAAAACTTACTCCACATTCACTTCGTCATACACATACGTCCCTTCTTGCTCAAGCTGGGGCAACTCTTGAAGAGATTATGGATCGTTTAGGACAATATGACGAAAATATAACTAGAAAAGTATATCTTCATTTCACGACGGAAGTGAAAAGGGCAGCTTCAGATAAATTTAGTAATTTATTAGAAGATTGAGCTATTTTACTCTCTCGAAAGCAAATTTTATGATTTGCTTTCATTTACATAATAGTTATTGTGCATTATTTTTTCCTAACATCTTTTTATTCAACTTCTTTCATTGGTGTTATTAAAATTCTTAACCCAACTTCTCCATAATCCCACATCTTAACCCAAGGAAAAGTATCATCTGGTAATTCAAAAAGTCTTTGCTCTAAATGTTTAATAGGCTCTTTCAAACCTATACATCCATTAATGAAGGTCGCTGGGTGTACCTTTACCTCTCTGCCAGTGTCATTAAAATAAATAAATTTCATTTTCACTTCTCCTAATGATTTATTGAACTTTACTTCATCTTTCTTCAATTTTAGCGGAGGGGTTATCCAATTGCAAAGTGGGAATAATGATGGCTGTAACAAAATTCACTAGGAAAGCGAGGTTTTTTAATGAAATGAAAGGTCATTTCTACCGAAGGAACTGCACTTGCAAGAAGAAAAAATGCACTTGTGGTTCAAAGTGGGCGTTCACCGTTGATATAGGATTTGATCCACTCACCGGTAAGAGAAAGCAGAAGGTAAAAAGCGGCTTTAGTACTAAACAAGAAGCTGTAGAAACTGCTGCCACTCTAATTCATGAATTGAACCAAGGAACATATTTAGAGGAAACAGATAAGATCTTTAGCGATTTTGCAAAAGAGTGGCTTACTGTCTACAGCGAAGCAAAAGACGTAAAGCCCGGAACCATTAGAGTACGAAAACATGAAATCAGTAAGTTGTTACCTTATTTTTCACAGCTAAAATTAAAAGACATAAACAGAAAAATGTATCAAGATGCGCTAAATGACTTAAAGGAAAAAGGATATTCAGATAGTACAAGAGACGGGGTCAATCGTACAGGAAGAATGATTTTCCGTAAAGCATTAGAATTAGAACTGCTCAAAAAAGACCCTACAGAATTTGCTTATGTTAAGAAAGATAAAAAAACAATTGAACAATTAGAAGAAGAGGAAGTTCCCAACTACCTAGAAAAAGAAGAGCTTGCGTTATTTTTAAAAACTGCTAAGGAAAATGGCTTGGAACACGATTACTTGGCATTTCTTATTCTTTCCTATTCAGGTATTCGAGCCGGGGAACTAATCGCCCTCAAGTGGAAGGATATCGATTTTGTGAACCACACCATCAACATCACGAAAACCTGCTACAATCCAAGTAACAATGCACTTAAATATCAATTGGGTACACCAAAGACAAGAAAATCACGCAGGAAAATCATTGTGGATGAAGATGTCATCAATGCGTTGCAGGAGCATAAGAAGGTTCAAGATGAGGTAATCGAGCGGTTAGGGGATTCTTACTATAACCAAGATTTTATCTTTGCCAAAATGCAACGACAGTACGGCTATCCAATCGTGATTAAGAACGTTCGAGATCGAATGAAAAGGCTGCTTAAAATTGCCTGCCTTAATGAAGATTTAACTCCGCACAGTCTTAGGCACACTCACACTTCGTTGCTTGCCGAAGCGCGTGTATCACTCGAACAAATTATGGATCGGCTTGGTCATACAGACGATCAAATTACGAAAAATGTGTACCTCCATGTCACCCAAGAAATGAAAAAAGAAGCCTCTCAAAAGTTCGGTGAACTAATGAGAAGCCTCCGTTAAAATCCTCAATGTTAGCAAAATGTTAGCATTTCACTCTAACCTTACTCAAAAACCCACTCATATCAAGGGTTTGAGGGCGTTATTACATCATGCCGCCCATTCCACCCATGCCGCCCATGCCGCTCATATCTGGCATACCGCCGCCGCCTTCTTCTGGGATGTCAGCTACTACTGCTTCTGTTGTTAAGAACATAGCAGATACAGATGCAGCGTTTTGAAGTGCTGAACGTGTAACTTTAGTTGGGTCCACGATACCAGCGTCGATCATGTTAACCCACTCGCCAGTAGCAGCGTTGAAACCAACACCAAGGTCTTCTTTCTTCAGGCGCTCAACAACAACAGATCCTTCAAGACCAGCGTTGTGTGCGATTTGACGAACTGGCTCTTCAAGCGCACGTAATACGATGTTGATACCAGTTGCTGTATCACCTTCAGCTTCAATAGAAGCAACCTTTTTATATACGTTAACTAAAGCTGTACCACCACCAGATACGATACCTTCTTCTACTGCTGCACGAGTAGAGTTTAGGGCGTCTTCGATGCGTAGTTTACGCTCTTTTAATTCAGTTTCAGTTGCAGCACCAACTTTGATAACTGCTACGCCACCAGCTAATTTAGCTAAGCGCTCTTGTAATTTTTCTTTATCAAACTCAGAAGTAGTTTCTTCTAATTGAGCACGGATTTGGCTTACACGGCCACCGATTGCAGCTGAGTCACCAGCACCTTCAACAATTGTTGTGTTTTCTTTTGTAACAACAATTTTAGAAGCACGACCTAATGAATCAATAGTCGCGGATTTAAGGTCACGACCTAATTCTTCTGTAATCACTTCACCACCAGTTAAGATAGCGATGTCTTCTAACATTGCTTTACGACGATCACCAAAGCCCGGAGCTTTAACAGCAACAGCGTTGAATGTACCACGAAGTTTGTTCACTACTAAAGTAGCAAGAGCTTCGCCTTCTACGTCTTCAGCAACGATTAATAGTGGCTTACCTTGTTGAACCACTTGCTCTAATACTGGTAGGATTTCTTGGATGTTACCAATCTTCTTATCAGTAATTAATACATATGGATTCTCAAGAACAGCTTCCATTTTGTCTGAATCAGTTACCATGTATGGTGAAGCATATCCACGATCGAACTGCATACCTTCTACTACTTCTAATTCAGTTGTGAAACCTTTTGATTCTTCGATTGTGATAACACCATCGTTACCAACGCGTTCCATAGCTTCTGCGATTAATTGCCCAACTTCTTCATCTGCTGAAGAGATAGCAGCAACTTGTGCGATAGACTCTTTGCCTTCGATTGGCTTAGAAATAGCTTGAAGCTCTTCAATTGCTACAGCAACAGCTTTCTCAATCCCTTTACGCACGCCCATTGGGTTAGCACCCGCAGTTACGTTCTTTAATCCTTCACGAATCATAGCTTGTGCTAGAACAGTTGCAGTCGTAGTACCGTCACCAGCAACGTCATTTGTTTTGCTAGCTACTTCTGCTACTAGCTTTGCACCCATGTTTTCGAATGCATCTTCTAATTCAATTTCTTTTGCAATTGTTACACCATCATTTGTAATAAGTGGTGAACCAAATTTTTTCTCAAGAACTACGTTACGACCTTTAGGTCCAAGTGTCACTTTTACTGCGTTAGCTAAAGCGTCCACACCACGTAGCATGGAACGACGAGCTTCTTCACTAAATTTAATTTCCTTAGCCATATAAAAGTACCTCCCTGATTATTGTTTAAGTAAGTTTTCTATTCTTGCCTATGATATAATTGTATTGGCAATAATTATCAAATAAACTATTACGCTTTCACGCAAACATTAATAATTATCCAATAACAGCTAAAATGTCGCTTTCACGCAAAATCAAAAATTCTTTCCCATCATACTTAACTTCTGTGCCTGCATATTTTGAGAAGATGATACGATCGCCTTCTGCTACTTCAACAGCTACTTTTTCCCCGCTGTCAAGAACACGGCCAGAACCTACAGATACTACTCTACCTTCCTGCGGCTTTTCCTTAGCAGAATCCGGTAAAACAATACCGCTAGCAGTTTTTTCTTCTTGCTCTACAAGCTCAATTACAATGCGATCTCCTAATGGCTTTAACAAGGTGAAACAACCTCCTCAAATGATTTAAATTTTTTATACAAGATTTTTTGTTAGCACTCTACTCAGATGAGTGCTAACACAATTTATATATTAATGAATCTCATTTTATTTTGCAAGTGATATGTATAAAAAATTTGAGATTTCATTAACCATCATAGATTATTGCACTAATTGAGAAATATAAACATTGTATGTTACATAATTTTAGAATAGGACCCGGAATATGATAAAATAACTAAACAGGTGCAAATATTTAACGAGTATTACATGCACTACTCTTCGGGGTCATGCACTCAAAAATATATAATATACATTAAAGGAGAAAACACTTTGAAAAAAACATATTGGTTGGTTGTTTTAACATATGCAATTATGCAACTATCAAGTCTCATTGTCGTTCCAATTTTATTAATTACACAGGGTGTGGATAGTGAAAGTGAGCAATTTGAGCAAGTATATTTCCAAATTGTGTCTAACTGGTCGATTTTCAGCTTTATAGTAGGTCTTATTATTATATTATTTTTGCTACGACACGATTTGAATAATGAGCCATTTCGTGCAGAAAAAGCATCACTTTCATCTACCATTGTTTGGAGTATTTTAGGTATCTTCCTAGCGATGTTTGCGCAAGGAATTGCTGTAAATATTGAAACAAATTTACTTGGCATTAAACCAGGTTCGGAAAATACGCAAATGATTATGGAAATAGTTAAAGCGGCTCCGTTATTTATTATTGTCACTTCTATAGTGGCACCAATTTTAGAGGAATTAATATTTCGAAAAATCATTTTTGGGTCATTATATAAAAGAACAAACTTTTTTATAGCGGCGATTATAAGCTCTCTTATCTTTGCTGTTATTCATATGGACCTTAAGCATACGCTTGTATATACAGCTATGGGACTTGTATTTGCGTTCTTATATGTAAAAACAAATCGAATTATCGTTCCTATCATGGCACATGTAGCTATGAACACAATAGCTGTCTCTATGCAGTTCATCTATGGGGATGATATTGAGAAAATGATTCAAGATTGGGAGCAAATGCAGCAAGTGCAAGCTATTATTGGGGGATTATTTCAATGAAGATTTCGATTAATGTAGGTGGGATGCTCTATTTAATATTGGGCATTCTATTCCTTTTACTAGCTATTCAAAGTGCCAAAACAGGTGGCATGTGGACATTTTCAACTGTTTTCTTAATGGTCTTCGCGGCATTAGATATCGGAACAGCTCTTAGGAGCTTCATGCTTCAACGAAAATTATTAAAAAAGAAAACAAAAAATGGTGAGGGCTACTAACAAAGTAGTCTTCACCATTTTACATTTACTCAGTCGAATAATGCTTAAGAAAGTATACAAGCGATTGTAACTCAACAGCTAAATCAATATGATGTACACGTATATTAGATGGTACATTTAAACGTGCTGGTGTGAAGTTTAATATACCTTTTATACCAATCTTCACAAGTCTATCTGTTATACTTTGTGCAACAGCAGACGGAACTGTTAAAATAGCCACATCAACGTTGCCATTAATATGCTTTTCAAGGTCATCCATATGATAGATTGGTACCCCACCAATTTCTTGACTAACTTTATCCTCTGCCACGTCAAAAGCCATTTCTATTTTTGTATTATTATTTTTACTAAAATTGTAATTTACAAACGCTGTACCTAAGTTACCCACACCAATTAGTGCAACTAATGTAAGCTCATCTTGATCTAACGTTTTTCTGAAAAATGAAAGCAAGTAATTCACATTGTAACCGTAGCCTTTTTTTCCTAATGCGCCAAAATAGGAAAAGTCTCGACGTATTGTTGCTGAATCCACTTTTACGGCTTCACTTAATTCTGCTGATGATACTCTTTGCTTACCAGACGCATGTAAATTTTTAATAAAACGATAATACAAAGGTAAACGTTTTGCAGTTGCTTGAGGAATTTTTGATTGATGTTCTTGCGTCATAGAGCTTCCTCCCTTCTCCAACAATACTTTCTTTATATGTTAGTTCGGTTTATTGATAAATTAGGATGCACAACACACAAAAATTTGGTTAGCGCTTCCATACTGTTATACTTTGAATATACACTATTTCCGCTCATTTGTCCTTATGTTTGTGATTAATTTCACTAAATTGCAGTTTTGTTGCTCCTAACCCCCTGATGCGCTAAACTATAGGATGTATAAATAAAGAAATTTTTTAGGGAAATATGGGGGATTTCACTGTTGTTGATTTGTTATTCTTTCAACATTATTATATCCCAGATTTCATAGCTTTGCAGGATTAGTATATACTCTAACGCATATCCGTGTCCTGTTTGTTAGCACCTAGGAAGTATGAGGTGAATCACATGATCATTTTACAAGTTAATCAATTATATAAATCATTTGGTGCCGAAACTATATTATCAAATATTAAGCTCGAGGTACAATCTCGTGATCGTATTGCATTGGTAGGCCGTAACGGCACAGGCAAATCAACTTTACTAAAAATTATTGCTGGGTACATGAGCTATGATAGTGGTGACATTATTAAACCAAAACATATTGAAATTGGCTACCTTGCTCAAGATACGGGACTTGAATCTACGCAATCCATTTGGTCTGAACTACTTCAAGTATTTGATGATGTGAGAAATATGGAGAAAAAGTTGCGCCAATTGGAACAAACGATGAGTGATGGATCCGTTGACCCAACAACCGCTGCATACGAAAAACTTTTAAAGGAATACGATCTATTACAGGTTACCTTTCAAGAAATAGGTGGCTATCAATATGAAGCAGAAATCCGCGCGGTACTTCATGGCTTGAATTTTGCAGACTTTGATTATAATACACCAATCTCATCTCTTAGTGGAGGGCAGAAAACACGCCTCGCACTTGGCAAGCTGTTGCTCACAAAGCCACAGCTTTTAATATTAGATGAGCCGACTAACCACTTAGATATTGAAACATTAAATTGGCTTGAACAATATTTACAAGGCTATCCTGGTGCTATATTAATTGTTTCTCATGATAGATATTTTCTTGATAGTGTCGTCACACAAGTATATGAACTGTCACGCACAACATCTAAGAAATACATTGGTAATTACTCGAAGTACTTGGAGATTCGGGCACAAAACTACGAGCAAGACTTAAAAGCATTTGAAAAACAACAAGGAGAAATAGCAAAGCTCGAAGATTTTGTCCAACGAAATTTGGCACGTGCCTCTACCACTAAACGAGCGCAAAGTAGGCGTAAGCAGCTACAACGAATGGACAAGCTCGACAAACCGTTAGGTGATGAGAAATCAGCGACTTTTTCATTCTCTATTGAAAAACAAAGTGGAAATGAAGTATTACAAGCTCATGACCTTTCTGTCGCTTATGACAGTAATCCTGTTATTAAAGGAGTATCTTTTGCTTTAAAACGAAGTGATAGCGTAGCATTAGTTGGGCCTAACGGGATAGGTAAATCTACACTTTTAAAGGCTTTGACAAATTTGCATATTAAAGCAGAAGTGAACGGTGATATTAAGTTAGGCTCAAATGTGAGCGTTGGGTATTACGACCAAGAGCAAGCAAACTTATCTTCTAATAAAACCGTATTAAAAGAACTCTGGGATGAATACCCGCTCCATCCTGAAAAGGACATTCGGACGGTTCTTGGAAACTTTCTTTTCAGCGGAGATGATGTTTTAAAGCCTGTCACTTCCTTAAGCGGTGGAGAAAAGGCTCGTTTAGCGCTATCAAAACTTATGATGCAAAAAGCGAACTTACTTATACTAGATGAGCCGACTAATCACTTGGATTTAGATAGTAAAGAAGTCCTTGAAAATGCATTAATTGATTATCCAGGAACTATTTTATTCGTATCTCATGACCGTTATTTTATTAATAGAATTGCAACGAAGGTATTTGAGTTATCCCCAACAGGGCTTCAAGAGTTTCTCGGTGATTACGATTATTACCTTGAAAAAAAAGATGAAATTCTTGAGCTTCAAACAGCTAAGCAGACTGTTGTTGAAGCTAAGCCTGCCTCTACAAGCTATGAAAAAGATAAAGAAGCGAAAAAACGCGAACGACAAATCTCTCGTCGTATCGAGGAAATTGAATCAAAAATTGAAGAATTAGAGAGTCTTATTGAAAAAAATGAGCAGCTTTTATGTGAGCCTGACGTGTTTCAGGACCATCAAAAATCTTTGGAGCTTCATCAACAAAATGAAACCGCACAAGAAACCTTGCTTTCCTTAATGGAGGAATGGGAAGAACTACAGGAAAAATTGTAGATATATGTGTACGCTGGGGATAACCCAGCGTTTTTTTATTTAACTACAAAAAAGTTATACACACTCTCATACACAGATTATTTCCCAACAATACAGTTATTCACGTACTTTTCCACATTATCCACAAAACATAAGCAACTTATCCACATTTTTCACTGTTTTCTAAAGTCTTATATATCAATGTATCTGTCAGATCTCCACAGTTGTGGATAACATTGTACACAATCCTATATGAATATCTTTTTAAGTTACCGTAGACACTATATTTATATGTATAAGGATGTGAACGCTTTGTCGATGGAGAAAGATAAAAAGATTTCAGCTGATTTACAAGAAAACACCGATATTATAAAAGAGTTATTTTCATCATCCATTAACAGTGACTTTACCATTCGTACATTAGATATAAAATCTACTGGGAAAAAGGGTGCCCTTTTCTTTTTTCGTTCAGCTGTAAATGAACTAAAGCTTCAAGAAGCAGTAATTAAGCCTTTACTTGAAGAGACTGGGCCGTCTATCCCATCTATACTCACAATTGAGGCTATGCAAACTATAACAAGCTTTAATGAACTAACAACACAAATTACAAGTGGCAATGCTGTTTTATTACTAGATGATGAGATAGAAGGTTTAGCACTAAATGTAGCTAATTTTAAGCATCGAAGCATTGCAACAGCTGACAATGAGAACCTACTTCGCGGGCCAAAAGAGGCTTTCACAGAATCCCTTGCCGTAAATATATCGCTCATTCGCAAACGACTACAAACAGAAACGCTCGTAATAGAAACGGCACCAATTGGCAAACGAATGCGAGATGTTGTCGCCCTCGTTTACATGAAAGATTTACTAAACGATAATATTTTAGAAACTTTGAAACAAAGACTGAAAAACATTGATGTTGATAGCGTTCGTAGCATTGAAATGCTAGAACAATACATTGAAGAGCGACCTTATTCATTAATGCCTAGTATTTTGTATACAGAGCGCCCTGATAGAGCTGCTGCTTTTATAGAAGACGGGTATCTTGTGTTATTAAAGGAAAATTCATCCGCATGCTTAATTTTACCTGTTACCTTTTGGTCATTTTTTCATTCACCAGAAGATCACTATTTACGATTTTTATATGCGAACTTTACAAGAGGCTTACGAGCTGTAGCTTTTTTTATCACGTTGTTTGTCTCAGCAGGATATATAGCTATTACCAATTATCATAGTGAGATGATTCCGCCAGATTTATTATTGGCACTAGCAAATGCTCGTGAACGTGTACCTTTTCCGGGTATTATCGAGTTGCTTATTATGGAATTTGCTTTTGAATTAATTCGAGAAGCAGGATTGAGAATACCTAAACCGTTAGGGCCAACGATAGGCATTGTCGGAGCATTAATATTAGGGCAAGCTGTCGTGGAAGCGAATGTTATTAGTCCCATTATTGTAATAGTCACAGCACTATCAGGTCTTTCCTCGTTCGCCGTGGCTGATGTTAGCTTCAATTTCACGATTCGCTTAAGTAGATTTATGTTTATCATAGCGGGAGGACTCTTTGGCATTTACGGTTTAGTTGTAATCTTTACAATGTGGCTTATGTATATGGTTTCCTTACATTCATTTGGAGTTCCGTATTTTGCTCCTAAATCACCCCATTACAAATCAGGTGGTGATACGATATTTCGACGCATTCTACAAAAAGAGACGTATCGACCTGGGTATTTAAAACCTGAAGATTTACAAAAGAAAAGTTAATGGAGAGGTAATATGAGTTCATTTAATCCTCAAAAGAAAATTGGTATGAGAGAGCTTTCAGCTATGATAATGCTTGTTGTCGGTGTCAAGCTTGCCGATATGACACCGTCCCTGCTTGCACAAAAAGGCCAGAATGCTCTTTGGATAATTCCTATTATCTCTTTTATCGTGATGTTTCCCTCGATAATCATACTTTTACGCGTATTAAGAGCGTATCAAAATAAAAACTTAATAGAGCTTATTAATCACTTACTCGGAAAATACATTGGTTTTGTTGTTGGCCTTTCACTTTTTTTTGTATCCTTTACTGCGACCATAATTGATACTCGTAGTTATATCGATGAGATAACTACTATGTTCTTTGAATCAAGCCCCATTTTACTTGTACTTTTTATTTTTATTGGAACGTGCTACTTCGGTGCAAGAAAAGGGTTCCAGGTTATCGGTCAAACATCATGGCTCATTTTACCCTATATAAAATTAGCACTCATTGTGTTAATTTTTTTATCATTTAAAGAAACAATTTGGCAGCGACTATTCCCTATTTTTGGTCCGGGCTTTGATGTGCTAGCTTGGGAAGGAATTAAGAAAGGCGCTCTTTTTGGTGAACTAATTATTTTTACACTGGCTTATACATCGTTTCATACTCCAAAAGATTTCCACAGAGGAATGTACATAGGAAGCATGTTTGTCATATTTGAAATTACTATCTCGTTTATGGTGTATTGCACTATATTTGATTATAAATCGATTGATAAAATTGCGTTCATGTTTCAAGAGGTTGGTAATTATGTATCCCTTGGAAACTTTTTTACGAACTTAGAAACTTATTTTTTCACTTTTTGGCTTCTCGCAGCATTGATACGTTTTATTGTGTACATATACTTTACATCATGGTTACTTGCTGCTGTTCTCAAAATAAAAGACCCTAAAAATCTACTTTTACCAATATCGTTTATTATTATCACGGTTTCACTAATTCCTGAAAACCCAGTTGTAAATGTACTTGTTTATCGAGACTTATTGATTAATGTATCAACTGGACCTTTGTTGCTTCTTCCAATATTGTTATGGGGCGTTGCGAAATGGAAAGGGGATTTAAAAAAAGATGGTGCGTAAGCTTTTATGGGCGGTTGTTCTCATGGCTATCATGACAGGCTGTATGGATAAAAAAGAATTGGAAGAACAGGCGTATGTAATGGCAATAGGGTTAGATTTATATAAGGGAGAGAAACAAAATGTTTGGGTTACTTTTCAGATTGCCAACCCTGAAGTAGGGTCTACTCTTGCTGGTGGTAGTACACAAGAACAAGCTAAGGAGACTGTCACATTACTAGCAAATGATTTTATTACTGCTAAAAATACTGCTAACTCTTTTATTTCTCGTGATATCACACTTGATCACACAAAAGTTCTAATCGTATCTGAAGAATTAGCTCGCTCTAAAGATTTTATACGTATTATCCAGTCAGCAATGCGATCACGAGAGCTCCGTAGAGGCGTACAAATCATTGTATCGAAAGAAAAGGCTAGCGATTTTTTACAAAATAATAAACCAGCTTTAGAAACACGCCCCCATAAATATTATCAATTTATGATAAATCGCGCTAAAGAGACAGGTATTATCCCAGAATCAACGGTACATCGTTTTTTTCAGTTAACAGAAGGGGATGCTGATTTATTTCTTGCTATGTATGCGACTACGAAAGTTGAAGGCGAAAAAAAAATGGACGGTATGGAAGATAGGTATATAGCCGGGAATGTACCGCAAAAGGGCGGCAATCAAACACAATTTATTGGATCTGCTGTTTTCAAAGAAGGGCAGATGATTGATGTTATTAATGGTGAAATGACACGGCTTTGTTTAATCCTTGATAATACGTTGAATATTAAAGATATGCTTGCCACATATCCTGATCCTGTTAATGAGAAGTATTACGTTTCAACAAGGGTCATTAAAAAGAAACCGACCCTAGTAGATTTAAAATACTATAAAGATAGACCCACTGAGATTAATGTTTCTGTCGCAATTGATTTAGAGATAGTGGCCGTGCCTAGCTTAGTGAACTATTCATTAAAAGAGAATCGTGAAGAGTTAAGACGATCCATCCGTGACGGTTTGAATGAGAGATTTAATAAGTTTATAAAAAAAACACAAGAGGAGTATAAAGGAGACCCTTTCTATTGGTCATTGTATGTCCGTAAATATTTTTTAACGGTACCTGCATATGAAGAAGCCGATTGGAGTAAAAAAATATATCCTAATGCTCATATAAATGTAAGCTTTGATATTGAAAATATACGATATGGAAAAATCATTCGAAACTCAGACTTAGAAAAAGTGAGGGATTAAAGTGTTAACATTCACTATTTATTTAATAGGTATTATAGTTACTATCTATACAGCAGGCTATGGCTATGTTGTGTTCAAAACACAAAAAAATAAATTTGCCGGCACTTTTATTTTTGGGTTAGCACTTATCACATTGATTTGCCCGTATGTCATATTGCAACTATATAGATAGTGAGACTTGCTTAAGAAATATATATATAAGTTGAGCTAGTACCCATTTTATATACTGTGGCTGGCAAAACAGTATGTGAGATACTTAAAAAAGTATCTCAGCATTACTCATTTTATATTTAGAAGAGCACTAATGCGAATGGTGTGGTATTACGCGGTGACCTGACATCTTTTGAGTGAGAGACCATATTTCCTATGTTCAAAAGAGGCCTTTTTACAGAGGCCTCTTACATTTTGTTTATTATAAGTCAAGTCCCGGTTGACCATTCATCGTCATATCACCACGTACACCTTTGTTGTATAGGACAGTTCCGACAGATGCTATCATAGCAGCATTGTCTGTACATAGTGATAATGGTGGAATAACTAACTCTATATCACTATTTTGGAAGGCATCCGTGAGTGCTGCTCGTAGTCCCTTATTTGCAGCAACACCACCTGCTAACAGAACTTGCTTAACATTATATTGTTGCGCTGCATCATACGTCTTTTTTACAAGCACTTCTATCACACTAGCTTGAAAGCTAGCCGCTAAATTTTTCGGATCAATTGTTTCTCCACGCTGTTCAGCATTGTGAAGAGTATTGATAACAGCTGATTTCAAACCACTAAAGCTAAAATTAAACGAACCTTCCCCTAACCATGCTCGTGGTAAATTTATAGTTGCCTCTCCCTCATGTGCTAAACGGTCAATATGAGGGCCCCCTGGATATGGCAAATTTAATGTGCGCGCCACCTTATCATAAGCTTCGCCTGCTGCATCATCAAGCGTTTCACCAATCACATCAAAAGAGGCATGCTCCTTCATATAAATTAATTCTGTATGACCACCGGACACGACAAGTGCTAGCAATGGAAAGGTCATCTCTGTGACAAATTGATTCGCATAAATATGCCCTGCGATATGATGAACGCCCACTAACGGTTTGTTATGGCATAAAGCTAAGGCCTTAGCAGCATTTACACCAATTAATAAGGCACCCACTAACCCTGGTCCTTCTGTTACAGCAATAGCATCTATATCATCTATCGTAAGGTTAGCCTGTGTAAATGCTTCTTCTAACACAATGGTAACCTGTTCAACATGATGTCGGGACGCAATCTCAGGGACTACGCCCCCAAATCGCTTATGACTTTCGATTTGTGATGCTACCACATTCGCAATAATTTCTTTACCATTTTTCACAATAGCAACGGCTGTTTCATCACAGCTCGTTTCTATACCTAAAATATACTGATCATTTTTCAACGTAATTTCACCCACATTACTATAGCATCTTCACCATTATCTTGATAATAGTGTTTCCGAATTCCACCTTCAAGGAATCCTAGTTTCTTATATAAATTCCGTGCCACCATATTCGAGATCCGGACTTCTAAGGTAGCTGTCGCAGCTCCATGCTGATATGCAAACTGCAAAGCGTAACGCATAATAGCATCCCCTAATTTTTTACCACGGTAGCTCGGTGATATTGCCACATTTGTTATATGTGCTTCATCAATCACTAACCACATACCACAATAACCAGCAATATGACCTTCATGCTCTAATACAATGTACCTGGCATACTGATTATGTAAAAGCTCATTTTCGTATGCTTCCCGTTTCCAAGGTAGTGTGAAGGAGGCACGTTCTATCTCCATAACCTCGTCTAAATCTTCCCACTTCATCATTCGAAAATTCATATTGCTTCCCCACTTTTATTAAATTGCGCTTGTTAAGAGCTAAACGAGTTATGTTAGTGCTGCTTTTAAACACTCACATAAAAATTTACTTTCGATGCCATCTCTGCTTTAGTTAGTATTAGCCAAAACCGAACATCCTGCATTATTTACTGTTTTTATTAGCTTCAAGCCATTTTTTCTCAGCCTCAACTAAACGAACATAGTTTGGAACAAAACTATGTAAATCTTCATTTTCTTTATTCTCAGCCATTCCAATCAATTCACTTGGTCGCGGATTATTTAAAATATATGGTGAAAAGATTGCTTGCTCTCCCATAATAGACTGTATTGCCTCTTTATGTATGGTACTATCGTTTCCTATAAATAATGTATTTCCCTCGTAGTTCTTTAATTCCTCGGCCCATGTAGTTGCTAGAACATTCGTATCTTCTTTCAATGGAATAATATTAGACCCATCACTTTTATATAGTCCCGTATAGATTTGTCCTCTTCTTGCATCAAAAAGAGGACATATATTACCTTCAAAATACCTTCCATTTCCAGCTAACACTTCTAAACTGGAAATACCGACTAATGGAATCTGTAATGTCCAAGCCATTGTTTTTGCTACGGTTACACCAATTCGAACACCTGTATATGATCCTGGTCCTTTCGCAACAACTAGTTTTGACAATTCACTGGCCTTAGTATCACATTCTGCCAATAGATTTTCCACTGCTGGCATGAGACGCACAGAGTGATTTTTCTTTAGGTAAGTCATATGCTCACCAATTATATTACCGCTATCAGCTAAAGCAACCCCTAGAGTGTAATTCGACGTATCTATAGCTAAAACTTTCATTTATTGTATAATCTCCTTGCATAAATTTTCAAAGTGTGACCCAATAGGTTCTAATTGAATTTTCCTGGCATTTTCTCCAGTGTGTTTAATGGTGATTTTTAAAAGCGCTTCAGGTAAAAAATCTTTAATAAACTGAGGCCATTCAACCACTGTTATACCACTTCCAGAAAAATATTCTTCAAATCCTAAGTCTTCATCACTTTCTTCCATTCTATATACATCCATATGATAAAGTGGCATTTTAC